>NZ_FLUY01000222.1 GCF_900092655.1 Candidatus Thiosymbion oneisti | reverse complement strand
CCATAAAGGTCTGCCGATTGGATCTGGCTCGACCGCTGGTTTACCCTTTACTACCACCAACGGCGAATTCTTTCACAGTCTCTCCAGCGTGGGAACGCGGTCTTGTCCGCTCTAGCGGATCGTGCCTCTCTATGCTGACATGGGTTGGCACCTGGTCGCTTGTCGAGGCTGGAGCATCGGGATGCCTGCTTGTGCCTCCCTGTACGCAGACAGGCCCTCAGGCTGGAGTGTGGAAGCCAGCAATTAAAGATGCGGTTCGCGGCTTGCCCCTTGTCTGCTGTGCCTGGAGTGGATAGGTCAGCACCGGCAAAGGGTCCTGGGGCGGTCGGCGGGCGCTCACCGCATCCTACATGACTAGCACCTGGTCGCTTGTCGAGGCTGGAGCCTCGGGATACCTGCTTGTGCCTCCCTGCACGCAAACCAGGCTCCCAGGCTGGAGCGTGGGAGCCGGCAATAAAGATGCGGTTCGCGGCTTGCCCCTTGTCTGCTGTGCCTGGGTGGATAGGCCAGCACTGGCAAAGGGTCCTGCGGCGGTCGGCGGGCGCTCACCGCATCCTACATGACTACCCTACCCGCCCGCCCCTAGCCCTTGAGCGGAATTGAGCATAAGAACAACCCGCTTTGCGTCCTGTGCGACCTTGCAGTCGAGCGGCGCCCCTGATCTGCACCGAGGTGAGACATCATCGTGTCCCCGGCGCACCGCTGTGGTGCGGTAAGGTGCCTGTCCGGGTCCTTGCATATGGATTTCGCGCTCTCGCGCTCGTTCCCACGCTCCAGCGTGGGAATGCCGTCTTGTCCGCTCCGGCGGACCGTGCCTCTCTGTGCTGACATGGGCTGGCACCTGGTCGCTTGTCGAGGCTGGAGCCTCGGGATGCCTGCTTGTGCCTCCCTGCACGCAGACAGGCCCCCAGGCTGGAGTGTGGGAACCGGCAGTAACAGGTATCTTCAAGGGTTTCCAAGACGATTGAAAAAAATCGTTTCGGACTCCGGATGCTGGCCCTATCCTTGCACTCTATTCATAGATTCATCCCAGGGTAAACGAGGAAACAGCACAGATGTATTCGGTATTCCCAAGGGCGCCGCGGCTGATCGCCGGTGTCGCCTTGCTCTTTCTGTCGGCAGCGCCGCTCCGGGCCGCGGTGGAGTCCCCTGCACCCACCCCACCGGAGGAGGAAGCGCCCGTCAAGATCCTCCAAGGCTTCTCGCAGCTCAGCAAGGAGAGCATGACCTGTATGTCCTGTCACCGCGAGGAGAGCCCCGGCATTTACAGCGAGTGGGGCCATTCCAAGCACTTTTCCGCGAACGTGGGCTGTTATGAGTGCCATGCGGCGGACAAGTCGGAGAAAGATGCCATCCTGCACAAGGATTTTGTGATCGCGACCATCGTCTCCCCGAAGGACTGTGCCCAGTGCCATGAGCGCGAGGTGGCCGAGTTCGACGCCTCGCACCATGCCTCGGCGGGAAACATCCTGGGGTCTCTGGACAATGTCCTGGCCGAGGTGGTGGAAGGCGGCCCGCTGCTGAACGGTACTTCGCCGGTGGTGACCATGGGGTGCGCCGGTTGCCACGGTTCCATCGTCAAGGTCAATTCCGACGGCACCCTGGATGTGGCTACCTGGCCCAACACGGGCGTCGGGCGTATCAACCCGGACGGCTCGAAGGGCGCCTGCTCCGCCTGTCACCTGCGTCACCAGTTCTCCGCCGCCCAGGCCCGCCATCCGGATAATTGCGGCCGTTGTCACTTGGGTCCCGACCATCCGCAGAAGGAGATCTTCGAGGAGTCGGCCCACGGGGTGGCCTTCCGCGCCAACCTGGACCGGATGAATCTGGACTCGGCCAAGTGGGTGGTCGGCGAGGACTATAACGCCGCCCCGACCTGCGCCACCTGCCACATGTCCCGCACCAAGGACCTGCCGGTCACCCACGATATCGGCGCCCGCATCTCCTGGAATCTGCGTGCCCCGGTCTCCTTCAAGATCGATGAGAAGGCCAAGGCGGCCGGCAAGGAGGTCAAATCCTGGATCGACCGGCGCAAGGATATGAAGAGCATCTGCCAGTCCTGTCACGGGCGCAAGATCGCCGACGCCCACTTCGAGCAGCTGGATGCCTTCATCAATCTCTACAACGACAAGTTCGCGATCCCCGCCAAGCGGCTGGTCACGGCCATGGCCGAGCATGGCCTGCGCGATAAGGTGAAGTTCAACGAGGCGGTGGAGTGGACCTATTTCTATCTGTGGCACCACGAGGGGCGCCGGGCGCGGCACGGCGCGGCCATGTTCGCCCCGGACTATGCCCACTGGGAGGGCATGTACGAGGTCGCCCACCGCTTCTATATCGAGATGGTGCCGGAGGTCCGGGAGGCCATCGAGAAGGCCCGGCATGCAGGCAATGCGGCGGGTGCCAATGCGGTCCAGGCCCTGCTCGACGAGATCCTCTCCTCCGAGCTGCACCGCTGGTTCGAAGGGGGCGAGCCGCCTAAGTTCTGGCGCCCGGAGGATAGCGACAACCACGGCTTTAAGGTCGGCGCCAAATAAATGATGAGTGATGAATGCGGAATGATGAATGGTGAGCAGCTCCCATACCCTGGCTCGTTCCCACGCTGGAGCGTGGGAACGCACCCTTGGGCCGCTCTAGCGGCGCATACCTCATGACGCTGGAGCGTGGGAGCCAGATGACGGTACTGGCTACTATGTCCCCTCTCCCGCCGGGAGAGGGGTTGGGGAGAGGGGATCAAAAAGATGAATCGCGCTACTTTTTCACTTATA
>NZ_FLUY01000304.1 GCF_900092655.1 Candidatus Thiosymbion oneisti | reverse complement strand
TCGATGAGCATTCATTTTGGACTGGCGTGATTTTACCCTCGCTTAGCTCACCACGCAGGCAATTTTGCAAGGTGCCCAT
>NZ_FLUY01001130.1 GCF_900092655.1 Candidatus Thiosymbion oneisti | reverse complement strand
CCGGGTGTAGGTTGCGTTGAGACGCGGGTGCCGGCCTGGCCGTCGATCAATGAGCCGTTGGGCGTCGAAACGCAACCTATACACCCACATGATCCCCCACGCGGTCTACACGCGCGGACCTCGGGCGACTACTGGGATATCCGCAAGGGGTGCTCCTACAGGGGCGGCTCAAAGGGATGCCTGATCTCCATATTCGAAGGCCAAGTCCCCATCCTTGACATAGACCCGTACCGCCCCCCCGTTGGTCAGTGACCCGAACAGGATCTCGTTGGCCAACGGCTTTTTGATGTGGTTCTGGATAACCCGCGCCATGGGTCGGGCGCCCATATGCAGGTCGTAGCCCTTGTCGGCCAGCCAGTCCCGGGCGGCGGCATCCAGGCTCAAAGCCACCTTTTTCTCGGCGAGCTGCTGCTCCAGCTCGAAAATAAACTTGTCGACGATGCCGATCACGGTGGCCGCCTCCAGGGCGGCGAATTGGACCACGGCGTCGAGCCGATTGCGGAACTCCGGCGTAAAAAAGCGCTTCAGGGCCTCCAACCCATCGCTGGAATGGTCCTGCTCGGTAAAGCCGATGGAGCGCCGGCTGGTCTCCTCGGCACCGGCATTGGTGGTCATCACCAGGACGAGGTTGCGGAAGTCGGCCTTGCGGCCGTTGTTGTCCGTCAAGGTGCCGTGGTCCATAACCTGTAACAGCAGATTGAATACGTCCGGGTGGGCCTTTTCGATCTCGTCGAGCAGCAGGACCGCGTGGGGGTGCTTGTTGATCTCCTCCGTCAATAGGCCACCCTGGTCGAAGCCCACGTAGCCCGGGGGCGCACCGATGAGGCGCGAGACCGTATGGCGCTCCATGTACTCCGACATATCGAACCGTATCAGGGCCATACCGAGGATGCGCGCGAGCTGGCGCGTCACCTCGGTCTTACCCACCCCCGTCGGCCCGGTGAACAGGAAGGACCCGATGGGTCTTCCTTCGGGTCCGAGACCGGAACGGCTCATGCGGATGGCGGATGTCAGCACCTCGATGGCCTGATCCTGACCGAAGACCACCAGCTTGAGGTCTCGATCCAGGTTTTTGAGGGCGTCCGTGTCAGACAGGGAGACCTGCTTGGGTGGTATGCGCGCAATCTTGGAGACGATAGCCTCCACGTCGACGACTTGGATCCGCTGCTTGCGTTTGGCCTTGGGCCGCAGCTGCATATTGGCACCGGCCTCGTCGATCACGTCGATGGCCTTGTCCGGCAGATGGCGGTCGTTGATGTACTTTGCCGAGAGCTCGACGGCAGCCCGCAACGCCGGCCGGGTGTAGCTGACCTGGTGGTGTTCCTCGAAACGGGTCTTGAGTCCTTTGAGGATCGCGACCGTTTCGTCCACACTCGGCTCGTTGATATCGATCTTCTGAAAGCGCCGCGCCAGGGCCCGGTCCTTCTCGAAGATGCCGCGGAACTCCTCATAGGTCGTGGAGCCGATGCAGCGCAGCTCGCCGGAGGTAAGCACCGGCTTGATGAGATTGGAGGCATCCAGCACGCCGCCCGAGGCCATTCCCGCGCCGATGACGGTGTGGATCTCATCGATGAAGAGCACGGCGTGCGGTAGCTGCCGCAGCTGGGCCAGGACCATCTTCAGCCGTTTCTCGAAATCCCCCCGATACTTGGTTCCGGCTACCAGGGCGCCCAGGTCCAACCGATAGATGGTGGCCTCCGCCAGCACCTGTGGTACGTCGCCGTCCACGATCTTCTTGGCCAGCCCCTCGGCGATCGCCGTCTTGCCGACGCCGGCCTCCCCGACCAGCAATGGGTTGTTCTTGTGCCTGCGGCACAGGATTTGGATCGTCCGCTCGACCTCGGACCGCCGGCCGATCAGAGGATCGATCCGCCCTTGGCGCGCCAACTCGTTAAGGTTGCAGGAAAAGCTCTCCAGGGGGCTGGCGCTCTCTCGCTCCTCCCTACGGACCGGGTCCGACTCGCCCTGGCCTTCTTCATCCCAACCCTCTCCCAGCACCTTCGAGATCCCGTGTGAGATGAAGTTGATCACATCCAGACGCGTGATGTCCTGCCGATTGAGCAGGTACACGGCCTGAGAGTCCTGCTCGCTGAATAGGGCTACCAGCACATTGGCACCCGTCACCTCCTGCTTGCCCGCCGCCTGGACGTGATAGAGGGCCCGCTGCAAGACCCGCTGGAAGCCCAGGGTGGGCCGGGTCTCGCGCCCGTCCTCACCGGAGATCAGCGGCGTGGTCTCCTCGATGAACGCGGAGATCTCCCGGCGCAATCGGTCGGGCTCGGCGCCGCAGGCCCTCAGCACGATGGCCGCGGAGGGATTGTCCAGCAGGGACAATAACAGGTGCTCGACGGTCATGTACTCATGGTGTTGCTTGCGGGCCTGCTCGAAGGCCTGATGCAACGAAAACCTGAGCTCTTTACTAATCATGATTGCATCGATTTTTCAGGGCCCTTGGAGGAAACCGGAACCGAGCGGGGCAATCTAGCCCGCATAGCTCACCAGGGCGGCAATTTCCTAAAGATATGCAGATCGGTGAGATAGGTGGGCTAAGCTTCTTCCATCGTGCACATCAGCGGATGTTGATGGCTACGGGAATAATCATTGACCTGCGACACCTTAGTCTCCGCGATATCCCGGGTGTAAACACCACATAGGCCAACCCCTTGCGTGTGTACATGCAGCATGATCCGCGTGGCCTGTTCCCGGTCCATGCGGAAAAAGGTCTCGAGCACCATGACGACGAACTCCATCGGCGTGTAGTCGTCATTGAGAAGCAGCACCTTATACAAGGGCGGCCGTTTCAGCTCAGGCTCGGCTTCCTGTACTGAGAGATCGGATTCATATTCTTCATTGGGATCTTGCCCACTCATGATGCTTCGATTCCAGTGAAAATTTGACCAATGAAATCAGATTACTATACTTTGAAAATAAGGTGCGGCCTAGGCTATCCCAGGTAACCGCGCCAGATAACAATTCAACGCTTAGTTGCCGGGGAAAGTCTCGGCAAAACCCCGGGGGAAGGCAACCGATGATGACCGGTAGTGTGAAATGGTTCAATAATGCAAAAGGATACGGATTCGTCAAGCCCGACGGACAAGACGAAGATGTCTTCGTCCACTTCTCGGCCATCGACATGGACGGTTACAAGACCCTCAAGGAAGGGCAAAAGGTGGAGTTTGAGATCAGTCAGGGACCTAAGGGCTTACATGCGGCCCACGTAAACCGGCTGACCTGACCCTGCCTCTGCGATAAAAAGCGAAACCATGATAAGGAATATAGATCTCCGCGGCTCAACCGGACATCTTGGCGATGACCGCGTCTCCGAATCCGGATGAACTCACCTTGGTCGCCCCTGCCATGAGTCGTTCCAGATCATAGGTTACCGTCTTGGCCATAATGGCCCCCTCGACCCCCTTGATGATGAGATCCGCTGCCTCGGTCCATCCCAGATGGCGCAGCATCATCTCGGCGGACAGGATGATCGAGCTCGGATTCACTTGGTCCTTGCCGGCATACCTCGGTGCGGTTCCATGGGTAGCCTCGAACATGGCCACGGTATCGGACAGGTTGGCACCCGGCGCCAAGCCGATGCCCCCCACCTGAGCGGCCAGCGCATCGGAGATGTAGTCGCCGTTCAGATTCAGGGTAGCGATCACATCGTATTCCTTGGGGCGCAACAGAATCTGCTGTAGGAAGGCATCGGCGATCACGTCCTTGACGACGATCTCGCCGCCGGTCTTGGGATTGGTCAGGCGGCACCAGGGACCGGCACCGATCTCCGCGGCACCGAACTCTGCTTTGGCCAACTCGTAGCCCCAGGATTTGAAGGCCCCCTCCGTGAATTTCATGATATTGCCCTTGTGCACCAGGGTCACGGAGTCACGGCCATTGTCGATCGCGTACCGGATCGCCTTACGCACTAGTCGCGACGTTCCCTCCGAGGAGACGGGCTTGATGCCGATACCGGAGGTCCGGGGAAAACGGATCTTGGTGACGCCCATCTCGCGCTGCAGAAAGTCGATGACCTTCCGCGCCGACTCGCTGCCGGCCTGCCACTCCACACCCGCATAGATATCTTCGGAGTTCTCGCGGAAGATGACCATGTCCGTATGCTCCGGCTCCCGGAGCGGACTGGGCGTACCCCGAAAATAGCGCACCGGACGCAGGCAGACATAGAGATCCAGCTCCTGGCGCAAGGTAACGTTCAAGGAGCGGATACCCCCGCCTACCGGCGTCGTCAGCGGCCCCTTGATGGACACCACGAACTCGCGCACGGCGTTCAGGGTATCTTGCGGCAGCCAGACATCCTCGCCATAGATGCGCGTAGCCTTCTCGCCGGCATAGACCTCCATCCATTGGATCTGCTTTCGGCCCTCATAAGCCTTTTCCACCGCGGCATCCACCACCTTCTTCATGACCGGTGTGATGTCGATTCCGATACCGTCACCCTCGAGGTACGGGATGATGGGATTGTCCGGTACCTGCAGTGAATTGTCCGCGCCGACGGTAATCTGCTCGCCTGGGGAGGGAGTCCGTAATTTTTCGTATGTCATTTTGGATTCCTTGCTGTTGCCGGAAAAGCCATGAGTCTAACATCCTACCCTGGGCTTGCGATGCCGTCGGTATCGGCATTTGGCGCAAGTGTGCATCGACCTTTTCGCACAACCCATGGGAGGGTATCGCAAAAGCCCTCTAAAAGCCCCTCTCCCGCTGAGAGTGTCGCAAAAGTCCCTCAATAGCCCCTCTCCCACCGGGAGAGAGGTTGGGGAGAGGGGGTCAAAGGGCAAGAGGGGGTCAAAGGCAAAGATCGGTGCCTTTTGCGACCCCCCCGGAGGCGACGGGTATAATTTCCTTTTCAATCGGAGCGGAATATTGGCCTCCCTCACCGAATCTATCGCCAAGGTCGGCGGTAATACCTTTCTGTCCCGCATTATGGGGTTCGTTCGCGACCTGGTGATGGCCCGGGTGTTCGGCGCTGACGCCGGAACCGATGCCTTTTTCGTCGCCTTCAAGATCCCCAACTTCATGCGCCGGTTGTTCGCCGAGGGGGCCTTCTCCATGGCCTTCGTACCCGTGCTCAACGCGTACAAGACCAAGCACGGCACCCCGGAGCTCAAGGGCTTCGTGGACGATGTGGCCGGCAGCTTCGGGGCGGTACTCCTGGGCGTAACCCTCCTAGGCGTGCTCGGGGCCCCGGTGCTGATCCTGATCTTCGCCCCCGGTTTCTCAGGCGAGATCAGCAAACAGGCGATGGCCACGGAGATGTTGCGCCTGACCTTCCCCTATCTGATGTTCATCTCCCTGACGGCGTTCGCCGGCGGTATTCTCAACACCTACGAGCGGTTCGGCGTACCCGCTTTCACGCCGGTCCTGCTCAATATCGCCCTGATCCTGTGCGCCCTCCTGCTGGCCCCGGAAATGGAGCGGCCCATCTTCGCGCTGGCCTGGGGGGTCTTTATCGCAGGCGTCGCACAGCTTGCCTTCCAGCTCCCGTTTTTGTGGCGGATCGGGATGCTGCCGCGACCCCGGGTCAACTTTCGGGACGCCGGGGTGCGGCGCGTCATCAAGCTCATGATCCCGGCCCTGTTCGGGGTCTCGGTGACCCAGATCGGCTTGCTGTTGAACACCCTGCTGGCCTCCTTCCTGGTTACCGGGAGTATCACCTGGCTCTACTACGGCGATCGGCTCATGGAGTTTCCCTTAGGCATCCTGGGCGTGGCCTTGGGGACCGTCATCCTACCCAAGCTGTCCCGGAAACACGCCGAGCAGTCACCCGAGGCCTTCTCCCGCACCCTGGATTGGGCCCTGCGCTGGGTGCTGCTGCTGGGGGTGCCCGCCGCGATGGGGCTGCTGGTGTTGGCCGGTCCCATGATGGCGGCCTTGTTCCACTCCGGTGAGTTCACCGGCGAGGACGTGAACATGGCCGCGCAGGCGCTCATGGCCTATGCGTTGGGATTGGTCGCCTTTATGGGCATCAAGGTCCTGGCACCGGGTTTTTATGCGCGTCAGGATATGCAGACCCCGGTCCGGATCGCCGTGATCGCGATGGTCGTCAACGTTGCCTTCAGCCTGTTGCTGATGTTCCCCCTGGGACACACGGGCCTTGCGCTTGCGACCACGCTCTCCGCCGTTGCCAATGCCGGCCTTCTGCTACGTGGTCTGCTGCGCCAGGGCATTTATCGGCCCGGGGACGGCTGGCATGCGCTCCTGGTACGTGGCCTGGGTGCCGGCATGGTCATGGGTCTCGTGGTCTGGTGGGGTAGTGGGGAAACGGCCCTGTGGCTGGCAATGGGGACTTGGGAGGGGATCCTGAAACTCCTGATCTGGATCCTGGCTGGTGGCGTGGCCTATGCGCTGTCACTGCTGGCCTTCGGCGTCCGCATCAGGCATTTCTCGGCGCCTTAGCGGCCGCACCAGCCAGGTATACTGCCACACGGCACAATCCGAGCTTTTGAATTTCCCCCTCACCCCCGCCCTCTCCCGGAGGGAGGATGTTGCAAAAGTCATTTCGAACCACGAATGAACACGAATCCACACGAATTTTCGTGTCGATTCTTGGTTCTTACGTGGTTCTTAATGTTGTTTCCGGATTTTGTACGCAGTTGTACCAGCCAGGTAGGATGGGCAAAGCGAGCACCCAGCAGGATGGTCCGGGGCTTCGGTCATTTTGCGGCGGTTTCCGGACCACGGTCCCTTGCAGGATGCTCGAAGCGAAGCCTGCCCATCAATCCGGCTATCCGAGTTTGAGCCGAATTTTCCTCTAGGAAAAAATCGGTTTCTCCCGTGAGAGGGTGTCGCAAAAGTCGTTTCGAACCACAGAGGACACAGAGAATTGGCCTGTACCTTTCTCTGCGTTCTCTGTGTCCTCTGTGGTTTAAACTTCACGGACTGGCAGCTGACGCCACTGTTTTTGCGACATCCTCCTCCGGCGTCAATCAGGCCTTTTCTCTGGTTCCCACGCGCCGCGTGGGAACCTGATCGCTCCGCGCCGCGGAGGCTTTTGGCGGGATGCGCTGCGCTTTCCCGCCCTACGCGAGCTGAGGCAAGGCCCCGGCAGGGGTTGGAATCTGGTTTTGAAGAAAGGGGGGCTTATTAATGACGGAAAAAACTTACTCTTACAATGGGCGTGGTGGCCTTACGCTGAAGAATTGTATTTTCTGATTGTCGTTGACAAAACGCTAGAGCAGCTAGGCGTGCAGGATGTGATCGCGGCGGCACTTATTATCTCAGGTCAGCCGATTCTGCCAACCTGTGTGAAGATAGGCGGTCCAACCGTAACTAGGGGTACGTCTCCCACCTCGAAATATGCATCTAAAATTTTGCCTCATACGAGTCCTCTACGCTTACCTACTGTCACAGGCAGAAACATCCGTACCCTGAAGATTACCTTTACTCGCAACATTGGTCGCTTTATTGGCAGAACCGTACCTGTTGTGGGCTGGGTTATTCTTGCCTCCGATGTCGTCCAAATTTTCTGGAAAGCAATGCGCACATATAACGAGATCGTTGATAATGAGGACAAATTCTTCGGGTAGCTGGCAACAGTTGCTACATTTCGTGGAACAGGAACGAGGCAAATACCGAGTTCCCCTGACTTCGGATACGGAACTGTTTGCACAGCTGGGCCTGGAGAGTGACGATGCCCTGGAATTCCTGGATCACTATGCCACTGAGTTTTGCGTTGATATGACGGGTTTTGACTACCACCTGTATTTTGGGCCTGAGGGCTTGGACGTTATCTCCATCATCGCCTCGCTCTTTTCCGGAAAGGGGCGTCAACCATACAAACCGCTGATGTTAGGTGACTTACATGACGCCATGATACGGGGTCGGTGGGAACAAGAGCCCGTGTAGAAAGAGAAAACCGTGAGAAACTGTAAATGTACTCGATCATGGGGAATCCACCGGACTTGACGGAAAACCAACTCCGCGCCATGCGCGCCAGCCCGTATTCTGTTTCGTGCTGAAGAAGTGGTCCTCTCACAATCCCTATGTACTCGTCCCCATGAGGATCATTCGCGGACTGCACAACCTGGTACCTCGGCCGCGCGGTACGGTTGTCACCATCGGCAACTTCGACGGGGTGCATCTGGGGCACAAGGCGGTGTTCGGGCGCCTGTTGGCACAGGGGCGGGCGCTGCGACTGCCGGCCATGGTGATTACCTTCGAGCCCCAGGCCATGGAATACTTCGCGCCGGACGCGGCGCCGGCGCGTCTTACCCGGTTGCGTGAGAAGCTCGCCGCCCTGGCGGACTGTGGTGTCGAGCAGGCGATGTTGCTCAGATTCGGTCCCAAGCTGGCGCGGATGGAGGCGCGGGAGTTCGTGCGGGAATTGCTGGTGGACGGACTGGGTGCCCGGTATCTGCTGGTCGGCGACGATTTCCGCTTTGGTCATGGCCGGGCGGGGGACTTCCGGCTACTCCGGGAGATGGGCCGGGAGCACGGCTTTAGCGTCGAGGACCTGCACACCATAACCCACGGCGACGAGCGGGTGAGCAGCACCCGCATCCGCGAGGCCTTGGCGCGGGGGGACTTCGAGTTTACCCGGCGTCTGCTGGGCCGGACCTACCGTATCTGCGGGCGCGTAGTCCACGGCGACAAGCGGGGGCGGGACATTGGTTTTCCCACCGCGAACCTGAACCTGCACCGGCGGGTAAGTCCCCTCCGCGGCGTCTATGCGGTGATGGTTGGAGGCATTGCGGACCGACCTTGGCCGGGGGTAGCGAATCTGGGGACCCGACCGACGGTGGACGGGAGCGCCCGGTATCTGCTCGAGGTCCATCTGTTCGACTTTACGGGCAACCTCTACGGCCGGCATCTCGAAGTCGAGTTTCGACGCAAGCTGCGGGATGAGAAGAAGTTCGGGTCCTGCGAGGAGCTCCAGGCACAGATCGGTCGGGATACCGTGACAGCACGGGCGTTGCTCGGCGCGCCGACAACCGCTTTTGCATATAGCCCGTAGGGTGGGCTGTGCCCATCAACACCGTGCCTGCGGAAGATCCGACTGCGATATGGAGTCCGCAAATGAACGCAAATGGACGCTAATCGATGATGCGTCTATTTCGTGTTCATGCGCGGACCGAAAATTCAAGAGAGAGACCTGATGGCCGGCATTGCCATCGCAATCGACCCCTGCCGGCTGAGAGACTGTCTAAAAAGGCAGTCTTTTAGTGTCCCTTTGTGGCTTTGCGTGATGTTCGTCTTTCTCACACCAAGCTACAAAGACACGAAGACCGGAGCTCCTATCGAGATATCGATCACAGGCCATATCGATCTTGGTATCTTCTGAACAACAGGAGGTCCTCTGGCATATGGCTCAAATTGCTCCGCGTCTTGAATATACCGAGAATGAAGAAAATGAGATAATAGGAGCATTGAAGAAGTGCTTGCTGCATAAAAGTAAAATTGTAAAGGTATCTGCAATGGAATCATTAGCCATTTTCGCAGATAGAAATTGCTCCCTATTGAATGAAGTGATCGAAATCATAAAAAACCAAATGAGAAACGGTAGCCCCGCTGTCCAGTCACGTGGGCGGAAACTATTACAACGATTGAGCAGGAAACCAATAGATGCATCTACATCCTACGGGGACCTTTCCAAGGTCACAAAGGCCAGGTCGTAGCGGTTGCGCTCATCGCGCCGCCGCTCCTTGCGGGTAATCTCGCGCCAGCAGGCCCGGTCCCAATCCGGGAAGAAGGCATCCCCTTCTAATGTCGCGGCCACCAGGGTCAGATACATGCGCCGGGCCAGGGGGAGCATATCCCGGTAGATACCGGCCCCGCCAACCACCATCAGCTCCGGGGCAGGCCCCGTGGCGGCGATGGCCTCCGTCGGCGAGCCTGCCAGGATGCAACCCTGGGCCCGGTAGGAAGGGTTGCGGGTGACCACGATGTGGGTGCGTTGCAGAAGCGGTCCGGGTAGGGATTCCCAGGTCCGTCGCCCCATGACGATGGGTTTGTTCAGGGTCAGACCCTTGAAGTGGGCGAGATCGGCGGGGAGGTGCCAGGGCAGGCGGTTACGGTAGCCGATGACCCGATTCTCGGACATTGCGGCGACGATGGAGACCAGCGGTCGGTGAGCAACCATGACGGCCATGTTAACGCCTGATCGAAAACTCCGCGCCCTCTGCGTCTGTCCGCCGCCAGGCAAGTCGGCTTTGCCTATATCAGAAACCTAGGTCTGAGTTCCCGACAAAACCCTTTTTTATCCACAGATTACGCAGATTTTCGCAGATTATTTCGTTTCCATCTGTGAAAATCTGCGTAATCTGCGGATTAAAGTTCTCTCGTTCCCACGCAGCGCGTGGGAACGAGAAATACGCCGCGTTCGACGCCGTGCCCGTCCGGGCGCAATCCTGGGTTATTTGGCGTTGGTTGTGGGATCTGACGTGTTGGGTTACGGCGCGTTCGACCCTGTCGC
This sequence comes from Candidatus Thiosymbion oneisti, assembly GCF_900092655.1. Lineage (GTDB taxonomy): Bacteria > Pseudomonadota > Gammaproteobacteria > Chromatiales > Chromatiaceae > Thiosymbion > Thiosymbion oneisti. The sequence goes on along the minus strand of NZ_FLUY01001130.1, from coordinate 1,002 downwards.
TGTGCTTCGGGATCGGACAGCGCGCCTAACCCAACCTACACCCAACGCGAGGTCCGCGCGGGCAGGCCGCGCGGGGAGTAATATGGGTGTAGGTTGCGTTAAGACGCCGGCACTGACACCACAGGAGATCAGTGAGCCTTTGTGCGTCGAACGCAACACGTCAAACCCTGTCCCGACGCAGGAGGGATCTTTTCCCTCCAGACAATGCCAAATCATTCAGGATCGTTTCGCTCCGTATGTGAACATATATCATTGGGCACCACGGATTTCTATGATGCCCCGGATTCTGCGATAACAGCGGAAAAATGGGTTTTACGGGCCGGCGTTTGGCCTATGGGATCGACCGGCTATGGGCGAAAACCGAGAGCTGCCGCCGCTTAGGATCAGGCCCCGACCTTCTCGTATTCTGGCGGTATTCCTGCTGGTAACCCACGGTGCGGCCTTGTCCGTCGTCGTCGCGCTTCCCTTGGATTGGTATTGGCGCAGCGGGCTCGCTATCCTAGTGCTTACGAGCCTGATCAACACGATAGGGACGCAGGTCCTGTTCTTGGTTCCCTGGGCAGGGCGGGAGGCGATTTGGGAGCCGGATGGAACCTGGACCCTGACCCTGGTATCCGGTAAGCAAGTCGAGGCTCGGCTGTTGCCGTCCACCTTTGTGACGCCCGGACTCTTGGTGCTGAATCTGCGCTGCGGACGTTGGCGCTCCTGCGCGATGGTGCTCTTGCCCGACACCTTGGACCCCGATCTGCTGCGGCGTTTGCGGGTGCGTCTCCGGCTGTGGGGAACTCTGGATAAATCAGGCACCGATGCCTCAGCATAATTGGGTTGGCTCTTTATGGATTCCAGACTGTTCTATCCTCCATCCTCGGCACGACCGTCGAGTGTGATGAGCATCTGTCTGCGTGCAGGGACGCACAGGCAGGCAGCGAACCGGAGCGGTCCAGCGGAAACTTTGGAGTGCGGCGGCGACTTTATCCCGGCATTGGTAGAAACCCGCGGTAC
>NZ_FLUY01000504.1 GCF_900092655.1 Candidatus Thiosymbion oneisti | reverse complement strand
CGCCGGGCGCGGGACGCGCCCGGCGGCGAACCGCATCTTTGGACGGCGGCGTGCCCAACAAATCATTTAAATATTAACCACTACCCTACCCCTTTTCCCACTGCGCGCCGACCACTTCCTTCATGCCCTACTGGTTCAAATCCGTCACCTCCCAGACCATCCGCTTTAGTCTGATCGGGATATTCGCAGTCGGTCTGCTGATCGGGGCGATCCGTCTCGCCTTGCCGTTCGCGGATCTGTTCCGATCCGAGCTGGAGGGTATGCTGGCGGAGTTCCTTGGTATGGAGGTCCAGGTCGGGCGCCTAGAAGTACGCCTGGCAGGCCTGGCTCCGCGGCTCAGGCTCCGGGACACCGTGCTTCTGGACCCTAGGAGTGGCCGCCCTCGGCTCAGCCTCCCGCAGCTGTGGGTCGATCTGGATCCCATTGCCAGCCTAGGCGCGCTGGCCCCCCGCATCGAGTCCGTTACCCTGGTCGGCGCCCGGCTAGTCGTCCGGCGACTGCCCACCGGCGCCATTGTGGTCACCGGGCTGGAGGACCTAACGGATAATAACCCGGAAGCAATGGATTTCTTCTTGGGTCACGGCCGCTTCCGGCTGGTGGACAGCGACCTTTCCTGGATCGACGAGCAAGCTGGGGCGCCAACCCTGCATCTGTCCGAGGTCCGGGTGGATTTCGAGAACCAGGGGGAGCGGCACCGAATCGATATTCTCGCCCGGCAGCTCGACGACCAGCAAGGTCGACTGCAACTGGTGGGGGATCTGCGCGGCGAGCCCCGACGGCCGGCGGACTGGAGCGGCGAGCTCTACCTCCAATGGCAGGGCAATGACCTGGGCCGGGTCCTTGCAGGATGGCTCCCCGCGGGTCTGCGTTTGGAGAGCGACAGGGTGGAGATCGAGAGCTGGAACCGGCTGGAAGGCGGGCTCCTCAGCCAATCCCTGAGCCGCATCAGGACCGCGGGACTGGGTGTATGGACCGAGTCCGGGGAAGCCGACACCCCCCCGCTGCGTTTGGATCGCGTGGAAGGACTCCTGCGCTGGCGGCGGGTCGGCGCGGGTTGGCAGCTCGCAGTGCAGGACCTGGCATTGCTCCGTGACCAGACCCGGCTCTCGGTCTCGGACCTGGGGCTCCGCTTCGCTACAGGTGACGATGGGGGTTGGACGATCGCGGGAGGGAGCCGATTGCTCGACCTGGCCGCCGCCTGGGACCTGCTCGCGCCGTTGTCGCGGTTGCTGCCTGGAACGCTTGACCGACTCGACGCAATCCGTCCCGGCGGGGGGTTGCACGACCTGCGGTTCCGCTTCATGCACCGCCCGCAGCTGCCCCCGCGCTGGGCCGCCTCTGCCCGCGTGGAGGACCTGAGCCTCGACGCCCATGGGCATGTCCCCGGTGTCCGGGGCCTCACCACCAAGCTGGCCGCGAACGAGCGCGCGGGTCGGCTGGTCTTCTCCGGCGCCGACCTGAGCCTGGATCTGCCCCGTCTGTTCCCGCATCCGCTCAGGTTCGACACGGCGGCCGGGGAGGTCCGCTGGCAGCGGGAAAGCGATGGTGCGCTGCGGGTCAGCGCCCGAGAGATCACCGCCGACAACGCCGATCTGGCTACCCGTTCCCGTTTCTCCATTAGGCTGCCTGCGGACGGTGGGGGTCCCTTCCTCGACCTCCACACGGAATTCCGCGCTCTGGCGTTTGCCAAGGTCCCCGACTATCTCCCGTCGAATATACTCAGGGAAGAACTGACCGACTGGCTCGAACACGCCTTTGTGGGCGGCAGTATCCCCCACGGCGCCCTCCTGTTCCGCGGTGCCGTCGCAGATTTTCCATTCGATGCCCGCCAGGGCCGTTTCCGGGCCCTGTTCGCCGTCCGGGATTGCACCCTGAATTTCCATCGCGACTGGCCCCCGCTCACAGGGCTGGCTGGCGAAGTGCACTTCGAGGACCGCGGGATGCGGATTTCCCTCTCGGAAGGGCGGTTTCTGGACAGCGATCTCATAAAGGTCTCCGCCCACATACCGGATCTGGACCGGGCCGTTGCCGTGGAGGTTCAGGGTCGGGCGCAGGGCCCGTTCGCCGACCACCTGCGGATACTCGGCGAGACGCCTCTGCGCAAGCGGCTCGGGGGCCTCGCACAGGTCTTCAAACCGGCAGGCAAGGCGCGTCTGGATCTGGATCTGGCTATCCCCCTGCGTGAGGGGCACCCAGACCCCCTGCGACTCGCCGGCGAGCTCAGCTGGCCTGGACCTGCGGCCCTTGCAATCCCGGACCAGGCCGTCGAGATTACCGAGCTCGCTGGCAGCCTGCGCTTCACCGATCGTGACCTTCAGGCGCCGTCCATCGAGGCCAAGCTGTGGGGAGTGCCGGTACGCTTGGGCGTGGCTACCCGCAGGTCCGGGAAGAACGCCGCTGCAACTACCCATATCCGGGTCACGGGCCGCTTTCCGACCGCTGTCCTGGCGCGGCAATTCCCGGCCCAGGCGTGGGAGCTGCTGCAGGGCCGGGCCCGCTTGGCGCTGGATCTCACGCTCACCGGCGCGGACTTGGGCGGGTCCGTGCCCCCGCTGGATTTCGAGCTGACATCCGATCTCGCCGGCCTTGCCCTGGCGTTGCCGGCCCCCCTGGGCAAACCCCCCGCCGGGACTCGGCAACTCCGTCTCGCCGGACGCCTGGCCCCGGAGAAGGCGCTGCGTATTCAGGGTGCCTATGGCGATCTCGGCATCGCGCTGGCATTGGACCGGAACAGCGACGGCAAGCGTCGGTTGGTCCGCGGAGCCTTTAATCTGGGCGGCCCCGCATTACCGCTTCCCGAGCGCGAGGGGGTTCACCTGGGCGGGTCCGTCGCCGCTCTGGACCTGCGGCCATGGCTCGACTGGTGGGCAGACCAGGAACGACCCGCCACCGGTGATCCGGGCGGGAGCCCCGCACTGCACTCGGCACGGGTGCGCGTTGGGAGCCTGCGGTTGCCCGCCACGGCTCTCAACGAGGTTCGCTTCGAGCTCGAGGACCAGGGCCGTGGCTGGGCGGTGCAGCTCAACGCCCGGGAGCTGGAAGGTAAGATTACTGTTCCCCGGCGTTCCCGCGGCGGACCCGTCCGGGTTCGGCTCGCGCGGTTGGACCTGAAGGGCCTGTTCGATCAGGAACATAAAGACGGCAAAGCCTCTGCCGACAAGCCCCACCCGGATCCGCGCCAAGCCCGGGCGCTGGATCTAGGCATCGAGCGACTGCTGTGGGGGAACAATCTCCTGGGGCGCGTGACCCTGCGCTCACAAATGGAACCGGGTGGCCTGGAATTCACCCAGGTCTCCCTCACCGGACCGGTCATAGCGATCAAGGGGCGGGGCAGTTGGCGCTGGAAGGACGCGGGACCTCGCTCCAACCTTTCCCTTACCGCACAAAGCCGCGATCTGGGCGAGTTCCTGCGCAGCCTCGAGTTCAAGAGCCTGCTCCACAAGACACCGGCCGAGCTGAATCTGAATCTGGGCTGGCCCGGCGCACCGGACCGATTCTCGGCGGCGGATCTGAAAGGACGCATCCGGTTCGAGCTGGGAGCCGGCAGCCTGTTGGAGGTGGAGCCGGGGGTCGGGCGGGTGCTGGGCATACTCAATCTCGACGCCCTGCGGCGGCGCTTGTCCCTGGATTTCAATGACCTGTTCGGCCCCGGCTATGCATTTGAAAAGATCTCCGGACGGTTCGATATCGAGCAAGGGTCGGCCACCATAAAGGAGCTGCTCATCGAGGGACCCTCCGCCGACGTCAGCATTGCCGGGAGTACGGATTTGGTCGAGCGGGAGTTGGACCAGATCGTGACCGTTACGCCGCACATCGGTACCGGCGCGGCCATCGCCGGCGCCGTGGCGGGGGGCCCCTTAGTCGGAGCGGCCGTCTTCCTGGTCGATCAGGTGTCCGACGGGGCGGTCGACAGGCTGGGCCGCCACCAGTATCACCTTAGCGGACCTTGGGCCGAGCCCGAGATCCGGCGCGGCGGACAATCGAGTGAGGCGCCGGAGGCGGCGCCGGTCAGGGCACCGAAGCACGCCTCCCCTGCGCCTCAAGACGACGAAGACGAAAATCTGTTTCTGGGGGGGGATTGACCGATATAGCCACGGGTAGTGGCAACTGCAGCCGGCGTAGGATGGGCAAAGCAAGCGCCCGGCAAGCGGGTCCTAAGGCTTCGGTCATGCCGCGGAGGTTTCCGCACCGCGGCTGCTTGTGAGGATGCACCAAGCGAAGCGTGCCCATCGATCCATAATCGGGAATGACAGATGCGGATGTTGGGCCCACCGCCGTCCAAAGATGCGGTTCGTGCGTGAAAAGCATGCACCGGTCGGCAAGCTTAAAACCACCGCACTCACCGCATCCTACGGGCTTTGTCCAACCTACGAGCTAAGAATCACGCAAATCGGCGCGAGTCGATCCGCGAAGATTTGCGCGCTTCGTCGTTTTCTTCTTTACGGTTCGCAATCCCTGTCGGTTCCGGCTCGGTTTGGCCTGTTTTGTCTCTCGCAACGCGCAATCGATAGATAGTGGATAGAATATGGAGCTAGCCATACCCTCGAAAAGGATTCATATCATGCAACCGCAACGTGTCAGACGATTTCGCCGCGCTTTGGCCCTGTCCCGCGGCTTCACTTTGATCGAGCTGCTGGTGGTCCTCGCCATACTCGGTCTGCTCGTAGGTCTCGTAGGGCCACGGGTAATGAGCACCCTTGGTGGCTCCAAGATAAAGGCCGCGGGTATTCAAATAGCCGGACTGGGTTCCACCCTGGAGATTTACTACATCGACGTCGGCCGTTATCCCACAACGGCAGAGGGCTTGCAGGCCCTGGTGGAGAATCCCGGCGATGTCGCTAACTGGAACGGCCCTTATCTGGAGAAATCACAGGTCCCAAAGGACCCTTGGGGATCCGAATACCAATATCGCTCACCCGGTGAGCACGGCTCCTTCGACCTCTGGTCTCTCGGTGCGGATAACCGGGAAGGGGGCGAAGGGGAAAACCAGGATGTATACAGCTGGAAGTAGGAACGTGCCTGAGGTATCCCCACATTATTGCAATCTAAAACAATAAGTTATGGGACTAATGAGCTGCCACGATGCCCTGATGGCTCGTTCCCACGCTCCAGCGTGGGAATGCCGTTGTGGCCGCTCCAGCGGCCGAGATCCTTCGCTCCGCTCGGGACCAGGTTTCATGACGCTGGAGCCTCAAGATCCCTCCTCCGTCGGGACAAGCTTGCTTCCACGCTGGAGCGTGGGAGCCAGAGGCTGATTTGTGGGGACACCTCAGGGAGCGTGCGGGATCCGATACGGCATGTGTGATCCCGGATTTACTAACCGTTCCTCCGGTTTCACCCTGCTGGAGCTGATGGTTGTTCTGGCCATCGCCGCGCTCGTCCTGACCATTACCCCGCCTTTGTTTACCGCTGCGGTGCCCGGGGTCGAACTCAAGGCATCCGCCCGTCGGGTCATGGCGGGTCTGCGCTTGGCCCGGGAGCTGGCGATCCGTAGCGGCCGTGACACGGCCTTTACCCTCGACGTAGAGACGCGAACCTTCGAGGTCGGTGATGAGTTTCGCAACGGCAGGCTTGGGGAGGACCTGGAGCTGAAGCTGGAGGCGGCGGAAACGGAGCAGCTCAGCGAGCACCGGGGAGCGGTCCGCTTCTTTCCGGACGGCAGCTCCACCGGCGGGCGCATCATCCTGGCCCGGGCAGACAGGGGTTATCAGGTGGGGGTCCAATGGCTGACCGGTCGCGTCCTCATGGCCTCCTGGCAGGCCGAGTGACAAGCCACCCACGTTCATCATCGCGGCCTGCTTGCGGCGGTCGTGCCCAAGGCGGCTTCTCGCTGCTGGAGGTCGTGGTCGCCTTTGCGATCCTCGCGCTCTCCCTGGGGCTGTTGATTCAGATCTTCTCGAGCGCCTTGCGTACCACCGTCCTAAGCGGGGACTATTCCCGCGCCGCCACCCTGGCGCAGGCGCGCCTCAATGCCGTGGGGATCGACATGCCCCTGGAGCCCGGCAGCTACAGCGGCGATGCACAGGACAATCTTTCCTGGCAGGTCTCCATCGCGCCTTACGAATTCGGCGACCCCGCCTGGGAGCTGCCCCTGAACGCCTTCCTGGTTACCTCGGTGGTATCCTGGAACGGGGCGGGTAATAAGCAGCGCCGGGTAAGCCTGACCAGCCTGCGGCTCGCAGAACCCGGTAACACGGGCCTTGGTACCCAGGTAGCCTCTCCCTCAAAATCCGGAAACAAGATCCGTTGACGACTTCGACGCGACCATAGCAGACCCTTGGTTGCGTAACCTTTCCGTACCGGCACAAACTACGAATCACGCGAATCTGCGCGCATCCATTCGCGCGGATTCGCGTGATTTGTCGTTTCTTCTCTTGTTTGTCGACCGGTAACGCTTAACTTAATGGCATTGGGCTGTGCCCACCGCTGGTTCAGTAATCTCATGCCAGTGGGCACAACCCACCTTTGTATAATGCTATTTGTTTTATTCATTAATAAATAGGGGGCCAAAGAAATTGACTTCCGAATAAAAACATAATAACCAGGGACGTGGGTGTTCACATAGCGCCTGTTCCACGAACTTGAAGGTTTGAGCCTTGTACCTGACTATCTCCTTAGAGACTGTCTGGAAGCTAACATATTGATTTAGCCTGCGCGTCCAGTCCTTAGCTTGTGAAACAGGCGCCATGTGCACACCCACGACCAGAGATAACCGGGCAAACATAACCATTTGCTCTATATTTATTTATAGCCGCTTGTCCTGCGCGCGCAGTCATCTGCTCGAACCCCCTATGGCGTACCGCCCCACAGTTGGATCGAACCTGCGGTGGCAACCCTGCCTCGGTTTTGAAAGGAGTCTCACCGATGGTCCGTTTTCTAAAGACGTTTGCCCTTTGTCTCGGTTGTGGTGGATCTTGCTTTTCCGTAGCGGTATCGGCACCGGCGACGGTGCCCGGAAGCATCGACCCCGGTAAGGTCTCCGCCCGCTTCCCGACCCGTCCGGAGCCCACCTCGACCGTCGTCGAGCCCGCCGCGCCCCCAGGTACCGAGCTCCCGATCGTAGACGCCCAGCGGCAGAGGTTCGATCTCCAGCAGATCCGGATCGTGGGGAGTTCTCTTTATTCCCCTGAACGCCTCGCCGGTCTCACCCAACCCCTGGTCGCGCAGCGGCGGGTAAGCGTCGCCGATATTCTCGGTTTGGTTCAGGTCCTGCGGGCGCAATACCAAGCGGACGGATACACCTTAGTCCAGATTCGCCGACCGCTGTTCGGTTTCGATGGCGAGGGATATATCGTGCGGATCGAGGTGGTGGAGGGCTATGTCGAGGACCTGGTCCTGCCGCAGGGACGATCGGAAACGCAGCGGACCTTGTATCGCCGATACGCGGCCAAGCTCCAAGCGGACCGCCCCCTCTCCGACCGGGTCTATCACCGTTACAGCGCGTTGGCCAAGGACGCACCCGGTGGCGGCGTTTCCCTGGTACTTTCCCCCGGTACTCAGGCAGGGGCACTGCGCTTGCTGATCGAGCCGCCCCGGCAACAGCGGTTGCGGTCTTTCATGCATATCGATAATCGGGGCACGGAGGAATATGGCCCCTACCAGTTCACCTTGGGAACGCAAATTCCGAACCCGTTGCGAGCGAACGATCAGCTCGATCTTGCCTACAGTGGGACGGTGGAGTTCAATGAACTGCATTACTTCGCGGCAGCCTATACGCGGGCCTTGAACGCGGAAGGGACGGTCGTATCCGTGTCCGGCACCTACAATGACGGCGATCCGGGCACGGAGATTCTCAATCGCTTGGATTACCGGAGCGAGGGCTACTCCCTCGGGCTCGGGCTCAAACATCCGGTGGTTCGTGGTTTGGACTTCAGCACCTGGGTCTCCGGCGGCTATCGGTACCAGGACTTCCGTTCCGATATCCTCGCCACCCCGAATACCCGCGACCGGCTGAGTTTCTTCAACCTCGGGGTCTCGGTGGACTGGGCGGACGCCGCCTTCTTCGGCAAAGCGGCGAGGAATCTGCTGACCACGACATTGTTTCAGGGTGTGGATGGCCTGGGCAGCACGGACAATGACAACCGGTTTGCCTCCCGGGCCGATGGCCGGGTGGATTTCACGCGGTTTACGCTGAATTGGTATCGGTCTCAGCAGTTGTCCGGTCGTCTGGCGGCCACTTTGAATCTGCATGGGCAGTACGCTGCAACACCCGTGCTGTCATCCCAGGAATGTGCATATGGTGGGGCGATCTTCGGGCGGGGGTTCGAGCCCTCGGCGTTGTTCGGTGATCACTGCACCCTGGGCAGTCTGGAGCTGAGTTACGCTCCGGATTCCCCGGCATCACAGATAGGTAACCCACAGCTCTTCGGGTTTGTCGACTACGGTAAGTTGTGGCAGCGGGGCTCGGATGTCGAGGTGGAAGGAGCGTCGGTGGGGGCCGGAGTACGCATGCAGCTGTTCGATCGAGTCTCCACCCAGGTAGAGGTAGCGAGGGGGGATTCCGCAGTGATCAAGGATGATGGGTGGGCGGTATTTTTCAGTGTGAAGATCAGGCACTGAATCACCTTGCAATTTCTGTCGTTCTTTTCTCAATCCTTATACCCTGTTGTGGCTTGGTGTCTTTGCGTGATGCAGAAGAAAAAAAGAAACGAGAGCTCAGGTTATTCCGTTTCCGCCCCGCAACAGCCCACGGACCGGCTTTTGCGACACCCTTCCGCCGGGAGAGTGCTTGCCCCGAGCATAGCGAGGGGGCTTTTCTCGTTCCCACGCGCTGCGTGGGAACCTGGTTGCTCCGCGCCGCGGAGAGAATCGGACCTGTGTCCACCATTCGTATACATGGGAACTAAACCTGCCGGCTGTCCGGCGTTATTTGGTGCGGCCCAGAAGGCGTCTGCTCTGACCCTTGCCGACAGCTGGTCATTGGGTCCGTAAGCCGTCTGAAAGACGGCGGTCCCAGCCGGCCCGGGACCGCCGACATCCTGTCGGCCCCTGGGACCGCCGACATGTTGTCGGCTCTTCTGGTTATCGG
>NZ_FLUY01000044.1 GCF_900092655.1 Candidatus Thiosymbion oneisti | reverse complement strand
TCATTACCACCGTACCCTTGATGGCTACACCGGCCCCACTGGCGAGATTCTGCGGCCACGCGGCAGCGCCCACAAAAGAAATGGTATCTGGCGGATCTGTTTTTATTGTCTCTTTCTATTCTTCCAACCGGTCGCGCGTTGGCTGACGTTCAGCGGCCAGACGCGGCCGATCAAGCGCCTTGGCCTGGTTTTTCGCGCTGCTGAGGCCGAGGCGTGCACACCGTGGCTCCGCGTGCGAATACTTTCACAGTCTCCGGAGCCTGGGGAGCCAGGCGAAGTTATCTAGACCCATCCCAAATAGAGCAGTCGGCGTGGTTGGTCATGATGTCAGCGGCGCGGCGCCCGGATGGGTCGACAGCGGTATTATATGCCCTGCGCGCAGGCACGGCGGTAGCTAAAAGCCCCTCTTCCCCTGAGGGTGTCGCAAAAGGCACCGATCTTCGCCCTTTGACCCCCTCTCCCCAAGCCCCCTCGCTGCGCTCGGCGCAGG
>NZ_FLUY01001653.1 GCF_900092655.1 Candidatus Thiosymbion oneisti | reverse complement strand
GGGCGAAGCTACGGATTCGATCCGCTGTTCTACTGGCAACCGGTCATCTTTTCCAAGCGCCACCGCTCACCCTACGAGCAG
>NZ_FLUY01000183.1 GCF_900092655.1 Candidatus Thiosymbion oneisti | reverse complement strand
TAAAGCACCATGCCTCTTTCAAACTGGAAGTTTATCCGCCTGAAGGCGGAGGTTTCCACCATCAGAAGGACTATGAAATGTTTGTCGGGGAACACCATTGAATTTCGCAAGTCTTCGTTTGGCATACGACCAGAATGATTCAATGCCATTGATATGGCAATTACCGCGGGCAAATTCATGCTTGCCATGATGCACGCGGAAATGTTTTTTGTAACCCACGTCGACGACCCCATTATAGCCCCTCCAGCCGTCCGAGTGAATGATGCTATCGAGGGCTACCTGGCCCCGGATCGCAGCCTGTAGCTGCTTTTTGGAGGCGTCTGGAACGATTTCCGTGTAGACTTTTCCCTGCCGCTCCAGGATCCCGAAGACAATCGTTTTACCCCGTGCTCCACGACCCTTCTTCCCACGAACGCGTCGTGCGCCAAAATAAGATTCATCGACTTCAACCTCACCGGATAAGGGTGATGAAGCTTCACAAACCTGGGCTATTCTGATGCGTAATTTCAATAACAATCGATTAATCGTAGGGCGGCTTACACCACTCAGCTCGGCTGATTTTGGAGGCCGGTAAATCGTGCGCAAAATAGCGTACAATCATTCTGAATTTCGCTTCCGAGATGTGTGAACGCCTGAAATA
>NZ_FLUY01001423.1 GCF_900092655.1 Candidatus Thiosymbion oneisti | reverse complement strand
GGTGCCCATCACCCCGTTGCCGGCTACGAAGAAATCCCCTACTACCCCCCCGATGAGACCGCACTGCGGGAGCGGGACCATATCTCCGGTTGGTCCGTCGCCGGCTCGGTCCAGTCCGGGGCCTTCGTCCACACCGATTTAGGAAGAAAAGAGGAAGAAAAGGACACCCACCTTGTTTTTGGTCTTCACCCCCACAGCCACGTAGGGCGGGAAAGCGCAGCGCATCCCGCCTTTAGAATCAGCACTCCTCTACAAGAGTAGGGCTCCCTATGACCGAACTCATCCCAAAGGAACGGCTCCAGCCTTCGCTGCTGGACCGGCTCATGGACGACGAGCCGCGCGAAGACAAGGAATCGCAGGAGAAGCGCGTGCTCTCCCCCCGCCAACTGCGCAGCTCCGTCATTCGCGATCTCCAGTGGCTGCTCACTGCCGTCGATCTGGCCTCGGTGCAGGACCTGTCTCCCTACCCCCAGGTGGTCAATTCGGTGCTCAACTATGGCCTGCCGGATTTGGCGGGCAAGAACGTCTCCGGCCTGGAAGTCGGCGAATTGGAAAAACGTTCGAAACATTTGCCGTCAAGAATCGATCCCTTCGATTCTGATTATTCCCCCAAACCGCTCAAAATCCTTGCTGTTGTGGGTCAGCCCGCATAGGTCGGGTAAGGCGCGCCCGTCGTAGCTGTGTGGGCCAAGCGACGGGCACGCCGTCACCCGACATCGGGTGGTCCCGCGGGGTAGGATGTGGTGAGCCGCCGGGCGCGGGACGCGCCCGGCAGACCGCGAACCGCATCTGTGACTGCTGGGCGTGCCTACACTTAAGTTTTGCTCTATACCCGTTGCACGTGAATAGCTCGCCGCGATGCACGCCGCTCGCACCCGATAGCCGCGTTGCGCCGAAAGGCTGCGCGATCCTGCTCCGCCTTTCGGAGCAGGGCATACATCCCTGTATGCCCGTGAAGCCTATCGGCTTCACCGTCGCAATAGGGCTGGCTATTCCTCCTCGTCGCGCCTTGCGCTCGGGCACCATCGACCCACCTCGCTTACCAAGCTATTCACGGGCAACGGGTATAACTACGAATCCCGCGAATCGGCGCGAATCAATTTTCGCGTGGATTCGCGTGATTCGTAACTTCATTTGGTGCGACCCGAGAAGGCATCGTGTTGCGTTACGCCGCGTTCCCCGCCGTGCCCTCCCAGACGTTTGCGCGCGCGGCTAACGCAACCTACACCCACATTACCCCCCCGCACGGCCTGCCCGCGCGGACCTCGCGCTAGGTGTCGGTTGCGTTAAGACGCCGGCACTGACTTGGCAGACAATCAGCGAGCCTTGGTGCGTCGAACGCAACACGTCCGGTCCCCCAAACAGCGCCAAATAATTCAGGATTGCTGAATGTCAAAAGGACCCGGACACCCTCGTCCCGGCCCGTAAATTATTAGCCGTCACTTACTAAATTATTCTTGCGCGCGCCTCGGGACCATGGTAGCTTTTGTGCCATGGCGACCGGGTTGAAGCGGTATGAATTCAGCGAACGACTGGCCGATATCCTCGGCGAGTCCCGTCGCGATCTGCGTTTTCGCGTGACCATGCTGGTAGCGGACGGTCTGGTCGCACCAGGTCCCCGGGGGCGTGGCTCACCACCGGCGACCCCCCACTATGCCGCCAAGCTCTTGCTCGGGTCCATGGCCGCTCCGCAGCAGTCCTATACGGTCGAGGCCATCCGCTGTTACGAACGGCTGCGCCCGACCGCACGCACGGCGGACCCGGCGGCACCTCGCATCACCCTGGGTCCGCGACCCCTGTCGAGGCACGCAAGCCCCCCACCCACACTGCCGCTGCTCTCCGGCCACCGGACCTTCGGGGAGATCCTGGCCCGCTTGTTGGAGCTTGCCACGATGCCCGAGACCAGGCAGGGCTTGGCACGGGAGCTGTTCGGAATCTGGGTCAGCCGCAGCTATCCGGTGAGTGCGGTGCAGCTGGGCGCCTGGTCCGAGGGACAACGTAACATCATCACCCAAGGTTACGAGCCGGCGGGGGGAGAGCGCCCCCCGGTATGGCTCGATCCGGAGCGGGACGGTAACCCCGATCCCGGTCTTTATCACACGCTGTTCTTACCGGCCGCCAAGCTGGTAGAGATCGGTAAGCTCACCAGCCTTCCAGATCAAGCGAGGCCCCCCATGATCAATCTAGGACCCAAAATGGCGCGCATTTCAAAGCTCGCCGACCTCGTTCGCCAGACCCGTTTTCGTGGTCGTTGGGAACAGCTGCTGGCGGCCCTGGCAAGCGTCCAGGCCTGGTCGGACCAGGTCGATACGCGCGCCAGCAAGCTCGTGGAGGTGCGGGACTTCGGGTCGAACCCGGGGCAGCTGCGGATGCTCACCTATGTCCCCGACCGGCTCCCGGCGGCGGCGCCCTTAGTCGTCCTGTTGCATGGTTGCACCCAGTCCGGGGTCTCGTTCGACAAGGGCACCGGCTGGTCGACGCTCGCCGATCGCCATGGTTTCGCGCTCCTGCTGCCCGAACAGCACTGGACCAACAATCCGCTGCGCTGCTTCAACTGGTTCCGCCCCGCGGATACCCGCAGGGACGAGGGCGAGGCTCTGTCCATCAAACAAATGATCGACCGCATACTCGAGGACCACGGGCTCGACCGGCGGCAGGTCTATGTGACGGGACTGTCATCGGGAGGTGCGATGACCTCCGTGATGCTGGCGACCTATCCAGACCTATTCGCAGGAGGGGCGGTCCTGGCGGGGGTGCCCTATCGCACGGCAGACAATATGCAGGAGGCCTTCGAGAGCATCTTCCAGGGTCGCAGCCGCACCCCGCGTGAATGGGGCAATCTGGTGCGGGGTGCCTCTCCCCATCGGGGACCCTGGCCCAAGGTATCGGTCTGGCACGGGGACGCCGACTCCGCGGTCAAGCCCTTGAATGCCGATGAACTCGTCAAGCAGTGGACGGACGTGCATGGGGTGGCGGCTAGTCCCCCCGTGGAGCGGACCGTGGATGGCCACCTCTGCCGGGTGTGGCAAGGGGCGGACGGTGAGCCCCTAGTCGAATCCTACACCATCGGCGGCATGTCCCACGGCGCCCCCCTGAGCACCGGAGACCGACCCGACCAATGCGGCACCGCGGCGCCCTTTTTCAACGACGTGGGCATCTCTTCCGCCTTCCACATCGCCGGCTTTTGGGGCCTGCTGGAACGGGAATCGGATGCATCGGTAGCGGCCGCGACGGCCACTGCCGACCGGGCGCGCCCCACGGTGATCGACCTGTCGCGGGACTACCTGTCGCGGGACTCAGGCGGCGACCGCCCGGACCATGGGCAACCGGAGGGGATCTATGCGCGGGGGGGCCACGCGAGCGACCAAACGGCTGGGTCCGCTGCACGGCGACCGGAATCGGGTGGGACCGATGCCGGTTCCGAGTCGGTCGCCCGCGGCGTCCCCCCTGGCATTCTGGTCGAGCCGTCGGGGCCGGAAAGGGAAGAGACCGGTCCGGAGCCCAGTGATCGCGCGTCCGGGCCTACCGGCGGCGGGGACGTGCCTCTGGGGATCCCCCTAGGCATCAATGTGCACGGGATCGTCCGCAAATCCCTGGCAGCGGCCGGTCTGATCCAGGATGCAGCGCCCGCTGCCGGGGAATCTCGGGCCGGCGATATGCCGTTCGGGATCGACATACCGGGGATCATCGGGACCTCCCTCGAAGCGGCGGGCAGGCTTAGGGGCTCCGCCACGGGCCCGGATTCCGCGGGATCAACAAAAGAAGCGGCGCAAGCGACGGCCGATTCCGACTGGGAAGGCGAGGGGTGGGAGTTGCTTACCGACGACTCGGGGGGACCCAGGCTCTTCGGGCAGGTATCCTCCGGGCGTACATGTGAAACAGGTAAGCAGGTTCGATCCGCGTCGCGCAAGATCGTGCTGGGTCCCAGCCCGGAGCTGAGCTACGTGCGCAGGCTCAATCTCGACGCGGCGGTAAACGACTACACCAGCGCCAGCTTCAGCGTCCTGGTGGACGGCACGCCGGTGGACGAGGCCTCCGCCGTCGGCATGGAACACGTCGAGGTGGAATGGCTGCAACGATCGGATATCGATCTGTCCCGGTTCGCGGAGCGAACGGTGACCCTGACCTTCGAGGTGGCCGCAAGCTCAAATGTCTGCAGTGAAGTGTCGGCCAAGGCCTGGGTCGATCGGATCCGGATAAAATCGGTCTCGTCTGTGTGTTAGTGTCCGTCTCCCGCAGTCGGACCCTGGGGCGCGGGCAGTTTGGATTGACTACGAATCGCGCGAATCTACACGAATCCGATTCGTGTGATTCGTAGTTTTTCTTCAATGCGGTTCGCTTCTTGTCCCACGGCCAGAAACCGTAGCCTCGTTGCCACCGGATGAGTCTATTTTATCCACAGATTACGCCGATTCTCACAGATTATTTCATTCTTAACCTGCGCAATCTGCGCAATCTGCGCAATCTGCGGATTCAAATAGATACCGAATTCCCTTCAGGATATAGAGGATATTGTGTCCTGTAGCTTATTGCTATGTGCATCATGGCTTGAATGCCTTGAGCTGCAGCTCCTTGACTACCTTGAAGTGCTTCACATTGCCGGAAACTAGTATCATGTTGTTCTCAACTGCCGTTGCCGCAATGATGGCATCCCCCGCTCGCATATTCGATGAGAGTGCATATTCTTCAACATATATCAGTGCCCTATGCCCGACATTTTCTGTGAGCGGTAAAATGGAAAATTCGAAATCATAAACAAAATCCTTTATATATTTATGATGCGTTTTGTTTTTCGCTCCTTGCAGCAACTCCATATAGCTTTGGATTGATAGGTGCTTTTCTTCATCCTTTTCAATTAGCTTCGCCGCCTTTTCATTTCCCCGCTGAACCCAAATCAAAATATCCGTGTCATAAATCATATCGATGCTTTCTTAAGTTTTCTAATTCTTCCAATACACTCTCTTCAGTTTCTTTATACATACCGAAGAAGGGGTGATCTTCAACCTTCAATTCTGATTTTTCTTTAGCCGGTTCAATTATTCCTTTGACCTTTCCGTGATACAATACCATAACGCTTTCATTTCTCTCGAGCGCTTTCAAAATGTCATCGGCTTTGTGCTTTAAATCGACTATGGATGCTTTCATAATCACCTCTCAGACAATTTTAAAAGCGCGAAAAATGCCGGCTCGGATTCAGTCTGAGTACCCGGCAGGACTCTACGCCAAGCTTTTCGTGCTCCATATCCGTGCCCAACGCTTACAAACAACTTACCTATATAATCGAGTTATAGCAACAGGCTCCGAATATCTTCCCGCAACAGGTCAGTGAAGCACACGACCTCCGCGCTGTCGACCACTCGGTGGTCGTAGGAGAGGGACAGGGGCAGGATGCGGTGATTCCGGAGTGAAAGGGATGCACGTCCCCAAGCCGGTGCTCTTCTATGCTGAGATGGACCCAACCCGATCCGGCTTCCCCCGTTTTCCAAGTAGCGATCACGCCCTCGACCCACTCTCAATGCTAAAATGTACCAATAGTATGATCTTTCGCCCATCGTGGAGGCCGGTGCATGGGAACCATCAGCAAGACGATTACCCTGACGGACACACAGGACCAGTGGATCAAGACGCAGATTGCCGCCGGTGAGTACACGAACGATAGCGAGTATATCCGCGACCTGGTACGCCGTGATCAGGAGGAAAACGCCAAGTTCCCGGCATTGAAACAGGCCATACAGGAAGGATTGAGCAGCGGCGTAAGCAACAAGTCGGTCACTGACATTATGCAGGAAGTCGAGGCCCGGCTGAGCGCTGATGGCCGCCTATAGTCTATCCCGAAAAGATGTCATCGATATTTCGGTACTGCCGTACCGGCTTAAGCCATGTCTATCGGTGATGACGACAGGACCCGCATCGTCTCTCAAGGCACCCACTCCCGGAGTGATGCCCCCAGCCTCGAGATCCGGTATCCGGGGCTCGACGATCGGCTGAGTTACGGGAGGTACACACACGCCTTCACCATCGGACGGGGGGAGGACTGTGCCATCCGCCTCCTCGCCCCAGGGGTCAGCCGGCACCATGTGGAGCTCTTCCCACAAGACGGATCTTGGTGGGCGCGTGATCTTGAGAGTAGCAACGGGACCCTGGTCAACGGACGCCCCATCGATCGGCTACCGATCGTCGGTACCGTCACCCTGGAACTCGGCCGGGAAGGACCGCGGATCCGAGTTACGGCACCACCGCCTACTCCGGTCCCGGAAGAGCCCCCCCGGTCCTTGGAGGACGTATCCCGGCACTATCTGGATGCCGCATCCGAGCTGCCGGCGGGGGAGCACACGATGCTGATCCGCAGGGCCTTCAAGGACGTCAAGCGACGCCAATCGCGGACCTATCTCGCCCTCATCTTCGTCGTGGTCCTGCTGCTGACCGCCGTGTCCGGCGTGGCCCTCTTCCAGTACCTCCAGCTGCAGAAGATGGCCGGTCTCGCCAACCACATCTTCTACGACATGAAAGAACTCGAGCTGCATGTGGCCAATCTCGAGTCCAATCTGGAACGCGATCGCGAGGATATACGAAGCGCAAGGCTCCGCGCAGAGATCGCAGCGTCCAAACGCAAGCTCGCAAGGATGCGCGAGAAGTATGATGCCTACGCGCACGAGCTCCAGACCAGCCGCTTGATCCCCCCGGACTCCGAGGAGCTCCTGATCCTGCGTCTGGCGAAGATCTTCGGCGAAACCGAAGTAGCGGTGCCGCAAGAATTTATCGCCAAGGTCAAGGAATATATCAAAAAGTGGCAGTCGTCCAGCCGCCTGGAGAACGCCATCCGGCGCCTGCGGGAAAACAACTACGCCCCGACTATCCGGGCTGCCCTCGCAGGCCAGGGGTTGCCGCCTCAGTTCATATATGTCGCCCTGCAGGAAACGAACTTCCAACCACGCGCGGTCGGTCCGATGAGTAGCCGGATACTCCGTCTCTATGGCCCTGCCAAGGGTATGTGGCAGTTCATTCCCCCCACGGGCGAGAAGTTCGGTCTCAAGATGGGCCCACTGAAACATACGCGCCGGTACGACCCGGCCGACGAGCGCCACGATTTCAGGAAGGCCTCCTATGCCGCGGCAAAATACCTGAAAACCATCTACCGTACCGACGCCCAGGCCTCAGGTCTGTTGGTGATGGCCTCCTACAACTGGGGCGAAGGCAACATTATCAAGCGCCTGCGCAAAATGCCGGAGAATCCCCGGGAGCGCAATTTCTGGAAGCTGCTGCGCCACCATAAGATCCCGAACGAGACCTACGACTACGTCTTCTATATCTTCTCCGCGGCCGTCATCTGCGAGCATCCGCGTCTGTTCGGCTTCGAGTTCGACAACCCCTTGGCGAGTCCCTAAACGCAAGTGCGGGACCGAAAATCAGGGCTGGGCGCGGACCCGCAGCGCCAGCTCATGGAGCTGGGCCGGGTCCACCGGGGTGGGGGCGGAGGTGAGCGAACAGGCCGCCGTCTGGGTCTTGGGAAAGGCGATGACATCACGGATCGATCCGGCTCCCGTCATCAGCATCACGAGCCGATCCAGGCCGAAGGCGATGCCTCCGTGGGGCGGACACCCGAACCTGAGGGCCTGGAGCAGGAATCCGAAGCGCTCGTCCGCCGCTTCATCGCTGATACCGAGCAGCTCGAAGACCTGCCGTTGCACCGCCTCGCGATGGATACGGATGGAGCCGCCGCCGATCTCGGTGCCGTTGATGACCAGGTCGTAGGCTCGGGACTGGCAGGCCCCCGGATCGCTCGCAAGCAACCCGATCTGATCCTCTTGCGGGGCAGTAAAGGGGTGATGCAGGGCCATCCAACGTCCGGTGGGCCCGTCACGCTCGAATAGGGGGAAATCCACCACCCACAGCGGACGCCAGTCCCCTCCACCCAAACCCCGATCCTGGCCCAGCTTGACCCGCAGGGCACCGAGGGACTCGTTGACTATCTTGGCCGTGTCAGCGCCGAAGAAGATCAGATCCCCGTCCTCGGCCCCGGTGCGGGCCATGATGCCCTCGACCGCCGCGTCCGGCAGAAACTTGAGGATGGGCGATTGCAGTCCCGCGCGGCCCTTGGCGGTCCACTGGTTGACCTTGATGTAGGCCAGACCCTTGGCGCCGTAGATGCCGACATATTCGGTATAGGCATCGATTTCCTTGCGGCTGAGCTCGCCACCCCGCGGCAAGCGCAGGGCCACCACCCTGCCTGCCGGGTCCTTGGCGGGTCCGGCAAAGACCTTGAAATCGACCCCCTGCATCAGGTCGGCCACGTCCACCAGCTCCAGCGGTACGCGCAGATCCGGCCGATCGGAGCCGTAGCGGCGTATGGCCTCGGCGTAAGTAATGCGTGGGAAGGGAGCGGGCAGCTCCGTAGCCAGGACCGTACCGAACAGCTCCCGAATCATGGTCTCCATGAGTCCCATGACACCCTCTTCGGTCATAAAGGAGACCTCGATATCGAGCTGAGTGAACTCGGGCTGGCGGTCCGCGCGCAGGTCCTCGTCCCGAAAGCAGCGGGCGATCTGGTAGTAGCGGTCCAGGCCGGACATCATCAACAACTGCTTGAAGAGCTGCGGCGACTGCGGCAAGGCGAAGAAGCGGCCGGGATGAGTCCGGCTGGGGACCAGATAGTCGCGGGCGCCTTCGGGCGTGGATTTGGTGAGGATCGGGGTTTCCAGATCTAAAAAGCCGTGGCCGTCGAGAAAGCGGCGCAAGGCGCCGGCTACATGCGCCCGGGTGCGCAAACGCCCCTGCATCTCCGGCCGGCGCAGATCGAGGTAGCGGTAGCGCAGACGCAACTCCTCGGATACATCTTGGGCGTACTCGTCGAGCTGGATGGGCGGGGTATCGGCGGCGTTCAGCACCTCCAGCGCCAGGGCCAATACCTCCACCTCGCCGGTAGCCAGCTCCCGATTCTCCGTCCCTTCCGGGCGCGGCCTGACCCGACCACGGACCTGCAGCACATACTCGCTGCGTAGCTGCTCGGCGAGCCTGAACATCTCCGGCCGGTCGGGATCGAAGACCACCTGGACCAAGCCCTGCCGGTCGCGCAGATCGACAAAGATCACGCCGCCATGGTCACGCCGGCGGTGCACCCAACCGCAGAGATTGATCTCCTCGCCGATGTGATGTCTGTTCAGATCCCCGCAATAATGGCTGCGCATATTCATCCGCCCTGTCCTCACTCTTTGCCCCAGCACGATCCGAAGCGGCCGCGATCCGAAGCGGCCGCGAAAAGATAGGCAAAATACTAAAAAGGCCCGGTCCGGCACAAGCCGATAGCTGGAAGCAATTAGGATGGACGTAGGATGCGGTGAGCGCGGTAGGTCTTACAGGATGGCATCACGAGGAGGCGCGAACCGCATCTTTGGACTTCCAGTCAAGTCCGGTTCCCCAAACAGCGCTGTCCGGCGTTATTTGGTGCTACCTGAGAGGGCGTCTGGCTACCGAAAATTTTATGCTTGGCCGCTCACTTTCCGGCCCATTTAACGCCAGGACGCAATGGCGCCAAGACGCAAAGTTTCTT
>NZ_FLUY01000217.1 GCF_900092655.1 Candidatus Thiosymbion oneisti | reverse complement strand
CTAATTGTAGCATACCTGTGTAGCAGCTAAAGCCTTGCACTAAAGTGCATAGTTTTGGACTAGCGTGCTGGGACAATCAACCACCACCAACTGGAAGTTGGTGGTATGGGGGGTCGGCTGAAGCCGTCGTCAATCAACAAAGAAAAGGACATCCATTTCAACAAAGAAAAGGACATCCATTTTGTTTGACATCTCTCCTACCCCAGGCTAGGGAATCTGCAAAGGCTCTTTATGGATTCCGGACTGCTTTGGAGTGCGCCGGCAAAGCGGCGCGGCTGCATCGAACCTCAGCGACGGGGGATACCAGCGGCGTTGGCCGGGAATCCGGGCCCTTCGGTTCCTCCCGCGCCGCGGCGACGGCGCTTTCCCC
>NZ_FLUY01001765.1 GCF_900092655.1 Candidatus Thiosymbion oneisti | reverse complement strand
GTGTTGGTCAGGTTGATCAAGGTCATCCAGCCGTTGCGGGTGGTGTAGTAGGGAGCAATGGCCACCTCCCCGATACCGTCCGTCGCCAGATTGACCGCACCGGCATCGAAGGCGGAAACGGCCATGCCCAAGGACGCCGCGACGGCGAGGCTCAGGGGTGTTTTACGCAATGTCTTCATCAGTCAACTCTCCTAATTTCTCGGGTAGATTAGCGAACACAATCAGCCATGTAGGTTCGTAACCTTTTGGATGCTACAGCCATTTCACGTGCGCATCAAGCTATCCCCGGAATCTTCCAGGATATGAGGCAAGGCGCGTAACATTTAGTACATGCAGTAGTACCGATAACCTATTGAACGCAAATTGGCTGATATCGGCCCGCCATCACTGAGGGTTCCAGTGCCCTTGCGTTCAGCCACGCCGATTTGCGGCGAATGCTTCCGTTCACGGATTGAGCCGACGACCCCAGCACTGAAGTACCGATCAGTCGGTCTAGTTCTTCTCAATTGAGTATCCTGCTCGCTCTACTTGCTCAATGTTATCGGTAGTCGAGAGCATCTGTAACTAAACGAAGCCACGCGCCTATTGGACTGTCACCCGTTGCGCTATCGCTGAGTTGCCGATTCCACAACAACAACTCGGTGACAGGCAGCACTTTCATAGCCTTAAGCACATAGCCTGAATTAGAAAGTAGCATGAGAAAAACAAAGAGTCAACCGAAAAACAACATGAAGAGCAAAAAGTCACAGATCAGGCTCCACCTGTGGCGTAAAGGCAACCAAGGCCATCGACTCCCGGGCAAGCCACATAAGCTCTCGGAAAACATAACCCCAGCGGACCTGTCCGCTTACCTAAAGGTAGGGTAGACAGGCCATCTGCAAGGTCGGTTTGCCCTCCCCTGCCCTGCAGGGACGGGGCTTGATTCCTGTCTACCGCCACCAGGCAAGCCACCCAATTCTGGAGCAGCTGCTTCGGGGGTGTAGATACGATGAGCACAGCAACCAGCATGGCTTGCTTGCAGCGGGCAAGGATGGTTCAGAGCCCGACTCTGGTTGCCCTCCATGGCACCGGACTCCGGCAATCCCTGCTGGAATGACGCGGCGAGGTTTCAAGATTACAACCTTGGCGATGAACCGCTTAAGACACAGCGGATGCAGAAAAGCGCTCGGCATCTTAAGCGGTTCAAACGACACAACCGGTTGCTTTATATCTTTTATTATTCGGCTGCCCTGACCCGACCCACACGCTCAGTGGCAGACCCGTAGGGGTGAGGAATTTTCCGCCTACACTTAGGCACCTTTCAGCTTGCGCAGCTTCTCGATTGCGCGCAGCTGGGCGACGGCCGCTGCGAGCTCTGCCTGGGCTTGGGCGTGTTCGAATTCGGCGGTCCTTCCGACCAGGGCGTCTTCCGCGCGTCGTTTGGCATCCACCGCCGCGGCCTCATCCAGATCGCGGGCGCGGATGGCGGTGTCCGCCAGGATGGTCACCACCCGCGGCTGGACTTCGAGCATGCCACCGGAGACATAGAAGTGCTCCATCTCCCCGTTCTCGGACTCGACCCGGACGTCACCTGGTTTCAGGCGGGTTATCAAGGCCGTATGACGGGGCGAGATGCCGACTTCCCCCATCTCCGCCGGCGCATACACCATGGTCGCCAGTCCCGAGTGGATGGCCCCCTCGGCACTTACGATGTCGACATGAACGGTCATTGCCATGGGAATCCTCCCGGCGTTACATGCTCTCGGCCTTGGCGACGGCCTCGTCGATTCCGCCCACCATGTAGAAGGCTTGCTCCGGGAGACGGTCGTACTCGCCGCCGACGATGGCCTTGAAGGCCGCGATGGTGTCCTTCAAGGGCACATATTTGCCAGACGAGCCGGTGAAGACCTCCGCCACGAAGAAGGGTTGGGAGAGGAAGCGTTGAATCTTGCGCGCCCGGGCAACGATCAGCTTGTCCTCGTCGGACAGCTCGTCCATACCTAAGATGGCGATGATGTCCTTGAGCTCCTTGTAGCGCTGTAGGGTGCCCTGGACCGAGCGCGCCGTCTCATAGTGCTCCTGACCGACTACGTTGGGATCGAGGATACGGCTGGTGGAGTCCAGGGGATCCACTGCCGGGTAGATGCCCAACTCCGCGATCTGCCGCGACAGCACCAAGGTGGCGTCGAGGTGGGCGAAGGTCGTGGCCGGCGAGGGGTCGGTGAGGTCGTCCGCGGGCACGTATATCGCCTGGAAGGAGGTAATGGAGCCGGTCCGGGTGGAGGTGATGCGTTCCTGCAACAGGCCCATCTCCAAGGCCAGGGTAGGCTGGTATCCCACGGCCGAGGGCATGCGCCCGAGCAACGCGGAGACCTCGGTACCGGCCAGGGTGTAGCGATAGATGTTGTCGATAAACATCAGGACGTCGCGGCCTTCGTCGCGGAAGTACTCGGCCATGGTGAGGCCGGTCAGGGCGACGCGGGCCCGGTTGCCCGGAGGCTCGTTCATCTGGCCGTAGACCAAGGCGACCTTATCGAGGACGTTGGACTCCATCATCTCGTGGTAGAAGTCGTTACCCTCGCGGGTACGTTCGCCGACGCCCGCGAACACCGAATAACCGGAGTGCTCCACGGCGATATTGCGGATCAGCTCCATCAGGGTGACCGTCTTGCCGACGCCGGCGCCGCCGAACAATCCGACCTTGCCGCCCTTGGCGATGGGCATGATGAGGTCGATAACCTTGATGCCCGTCTCCAGGAGCTCGGTGGCGGCCGCCTGGTCCTCGAACTTGGGCGCGGCGCGGTGGATGGGCCACTGTTTCTCGGACTCCACCGGACCCTTTTCATCCACGGGCTCGCCCAGGACATCCATGATGCGGCCCAGGGTGGGGATACCGACCGGGACGCTGATGGGCGCGCCGGTGCTGGCGGCAACCAAGCCGCGACGCAGACCGTCGGTGGAGCCCATGGCGATGGTGCGCACGATGCCGTCGCCGAGCTGTTGCTGTACCTCGAGCGTCAGGCCGACCTTGTCGATCGTCAACGCCTCATAGACCTTCGGCATCTCGCCACGGGGAAACTTTACGTCCACCACGGCACCGATGATTTGCACCAGGTTACCCGAGCTCATAGTGTCTCCTCTTGCCGCATGGCGGCGTCTCGATAAACGAGCAGAATTCTCACGGAAGATTAATCCGCGAATAAACGCAAATGAATACGAATGAATCCACACGAATTTTCGTGTCGATTCGTGTTCATTCGTGGTTCTTTATGTTGTTTCCAGATTTTGCACGCAGCTGACTAAGTCACCTCGAAATCCCGGTCAAACCCTGAAGTATCCCCACAAACCAGCCTCTGGCTCCCACGCTCCAGCGTGGGAGCAAATCCAGACGCTCCAGCGTCATGAAACCTTGGCCGCTGGAGCG
>NZ_FLUY01001501.1 GCF_900092655.1 Candidatus Thiosymbion oneisti | reverse complement strand
ACGCTGGAGCGTGGGGAGCCAGCCGAATATCAATGCCAGTAGAAAATCAATAGGTTAGTTTTTAGACAGCCTCTAAGGGAAAACTACGAACGCGGATACCAGGCGGGATGGCACGCGCTCAATTAGCATTCATTCGCGCGATGATGCCCGTGGTACTGCGATCCTCCACCAGGGGCACGAGCACGACCTGGCCACCCCAAGATTTGACCTCCGCGGCCCCGATCACTTGTTCCTCCCGGTAGTCCGCACCCTTGGCCAACACGTCGGGGCGTAGCTGCTCGATGAGCGCCAGCGGCGTGTCCTGGTCGAACAGGATGACCGCATCGACGGTAGCCAGGGCCGCCAGCACGCGCGCCCGGTCTTCTTGGCCGATAAGGGGGCGTTCGGGTCCCTTCAGGCGGCGTACTGAGGCATCGGCATTGAGCCCGACCACCAACCGGTGGCCGTAGCGGCGGGCCCGTTCCAGATAGGTCACGTGGCCCACGTGCAGCAGGTCGAAGCAGCCGTTGGTAAAGACCACCCGTTCGCCGGCGGCCTGCCAGCGGCGGACCTGGGCCTGGGCCTCCTCGAGATCGCGGATCTTCGCCGCCTGCCCGTAGGCGGCCTCCTCATTGAGTGCCGCCAGCAACTCCTGCGCCCTGATGGGTGCGGTGCCTACCTTGCTGACCACGATCCCTGCTGCGAGATTCGCCAAGTGAGCGGTAGCGACCCGTCCCAGCCCGGCGGCGAGACCAGCCACGAAGGTGGCAATGACGGTGTCTCCAGCCCCGGAGACGTCGTACACCTCCCGGGCGGTGGCCAGCATTCGATGGTTGCCGTCCGCATCGATGAGCACCATGCCCTGTTCGCTCAACGTCAGCACCAGGGATTCCAGATTCAGCGTCTCGCGCATTGCGGAGCCTGCCGCTATCAGGGCGTCCAGATCCTGCGCGGCCACACCGGTGGCGAGGGCCAGCTCGTCGCGATTGGGGGTGATCAGGGTTGCCCCGGCATAGCGACTGAAGTCCTTGGCCTTGGGATCGACCAGCACCGGCAGGCCGCGGCCGCGGGCGAACGCGATCAGCGCTCGACACAGGTCCTCAGTGAGGACCCCCTTGGCGTAATCCGAAAGGAGCAGGGCATCGGCCTGCGCCAGGCGCGAGATAGCGGCGGCGAGCAGGCGTTCCCGGTCGCTCTCTGCCAGGGGGGCGGCCTGTTCCGCGTCGATTCGGATCATCTGCTGGCGATTACCCAGCACCCGGGTCTTGATGGTGGTCCCGCGATCCCGCGCGATCAGTATCCCGTCGCTATCCAGGTTGGCTGTGGTCAGCTCCGCCAGCAGCAGATCACGGCCAGAGTCCGCGCCCGCCACCCCCACCAAAGCGACTTGGAGACCCAGCCCCGACAGGTTCCGCGCTACATTAGCCGCACCGCCTGCAGACTGCGTCTCCCGCTCCAGCTCGACGATCGGCACGGGGGCTTCCGGCGACACCCGCCGGACCCGTCCCCACAAGAAACGGTCCAGCATCAAGTCACCGACTACGACCACTTTGCGATCGGCCAAGCGCTCGAAGACCTCGGTGGGTACTAATGCCATGTGGCTATACCCGGTGTCCCAATGCCATTAAGTTAAGCGTCACTGAAATATTCCGTAATGATAGGCCCCCTCGATCACGCCGCTCGTATAGTATCCGTTCAATCCCTTGCAATCTCCTCGCGCGAAATAGGCTTTGAGATTGGGGTTCTTATCCATCACCGCCTTCACGTTCTTTACCAATTGTTCATCGGCGTTCTTTACCAGCACGCCACAAAATCCCGCCGTCAACGGAAAAATATCGTTGCCGCTATCACCGCAGAATACGACCTGCCCCTTCTCCGCTCCGAACTCCTCGGCTACATATTCCAATGCCGTTTGTTTGGTCGCGCTGTTCGGTAGAAAGTCGAGAAGCCCTTTGTTATCCACTGAATCGAAGCTGTATACGATCACTTCGTCGAACCTTCCCTTGACCAGCGTATCGATCCTTTTCAATATCTCATCGTTTCTATCGTGTTCTACATAATAACTCTGCTTGAACTGATTGAGGTGCTCGCTCCCCTGCTCCTTGATGCCATCGACATCGAATACGGCTTCCTTGATCCGGGCGGCATCCCACCTGGGACTTACACGCTTGACATGGGTTACCCATCCCTCATCGAAACGCCAGCCCCCTTGCTCATACTTTCTTATGGTCGTGCCCACATCTCCGATCAGCACATGGGGGTGTCTGACCCCATACTCCCGGATCGCATCCTCCGTCAGCTTCAGGTTTCTTCCGGTGACATAGACCACCAGGACATCGTGTTTTTCCGTGAGCGCGTTGAACAGCTCAATGGCCCCCCCGTCGCCCTCCCATTTCCCATTCGGAAGCAAGGTTCTATCCAAATCCGTAGCCAGTATTTTCATTATGATTTCTCCTCGTGATTGATAGTTGGGTTTTGCATGCATCAGCGCGTAGATTGGGGTCAGGGACGAACCCCAACGAGAGAAAAACTACGAATCACGCAAATCCGCGCGGATCGGATTTTGTGCCGGCGGAACATTCGTGTCGATTCGTGTGATTTGTAGTTAAAACAATATCATCCGACTCCCACGCCCTAGCATCATGAAAGATTGGCCGTTGGAGCGGCCATACTGCATTCCCACGCTGGAGCGTGGGAACGAGCCGAAAGGTAGGTTGGGGTGCAATGCCATTAAGTTAAGCCTCAAAGCCCCTCCCCCTCTCCCGCCGGGAGGGTGTCGTAATGGGGGCGACTCAAGTCGGGCGGGAAAGCGCAGCGCATCCCGCCGCTTGATCCTTTTTCATTTTTCTCACACCAAGCCACAAAGACACCAAGAATTCTCCGCTGGTTCTGGCGTTCTTCCCTCAATCCTTATACCCCTTTGTGGCTTGGTGTCTTTGTGTGATGTAGAAGAAAAAAAGGAAACGGGAAATCACGCTATTCTATTTCCGCCCCGCAACGGCCCATCGACGGACTTTTGATGCTTAACTTAATGGCATTGGGTTGGGGTGAGCTTGCGAACCCCAACAAATCGCGGTAGTGCTTAACACGTAGTGATCGTGTAGTTCTCCCAGCGGGAAAGAAAGAGGTTCAGTAGGAAGTTCATCACTACATATCAAGCACTACCCAAATCGCTATGCCGAGCCAAAGCCATTGGGGTTCGTTCCTCACCCCAACCTACGCGGGGTGAATACTTTCACCGTCTCGGGAGCGTGGGGAGCCAGAGAAACCCTACCGGAACAAGCTATTTTCGAAGTGATACCAGCGCTTCCGAGAGCTTGGTCTCCCCCGCGATCTGTATGATTCTCTGGGTACAGTTCACCCAGGCAGGCGGCAAATCAGTCAACTTCCACCCAGGGAATTTCTGCAGTAAGCGAACCAATCAACTTTCACCCAGGGAATTTTTGTTGAACCACCCCATGTTCTGGCAACTAATCGGAACCCATTATGGATGCGATGCTCGTCCGGAGCGGCGACGTCCAAGCGAGTCGCATCATCAAGATCCATGGAGCTTATCGACACCCGTACGTCTGGTTGATCGCACGGCACTACGTACCCAAAATGCACACGCTTCTTACTCTCGTACCAACCCTTGATGCTTTCGGAGGGTAGCCAGGGGCTATCCGGTCGAAACTCTTCGACACCTGTCGCGACGATCATCAACGCTTTGTTCACTGCCTTCGTCGCCATCCACGAGTTGTAGAAAGAAAATATTCCGGGTGTGGTCAGCAATGTGATCAGGCCGATTACGTTTGCTAGTGACCACTGCTACCACGGTTTGTATCGAGCAGATCCACACGAACCTCTATTCTCTGGGGCGGGTGGCGTACCTTTGTCCTCATCAGGCTCAACAGATGTTCCCTGCGAGTCTTGCGTCGGCGACTCGCTGTTCACGGATTTCCCCTCAGACATTGCTTGTTCTTCAGTCTTGATCATCGCTTCACCTCTGTGCTCTGAGCGACTCGATAGGTTGGGGTGAGGGACGAATCCCAACGAGAAAAAAACGACGAATCACGCAAATCTGCGCGAATCGGATGTTGTGCCGGCGGAACATTTGCGTCGCTCCGTGTGAAACGAGCCGATAAATCTGTGTTTTACAATTCGTTGACTTTTCTTAAACATTTTTCATATATATTTCTTGAATACCACCTGCCTTTTTCAATCATTTCGTCAAGCAGGGGCTTTATCTCAGATATAATTCCTTCTTCTTTTGCCTTTAGAAGAATTGAAAGTGTTCTAACAGCTTCTAGATTTGAATTTTTTGCGATTTTATAACCGACATTTTCGTCGATTATGACAAAATCAGCATTTATTTCTTTCGCAAGAATTATTGTTTCGGCTTCGCCCAAATCAAGCTGATTTAGTAGTAAATCTCTGTAAACTTCTCCTCTGATTGACTGTATTCTTATAAAATAGGAATCGACTTCATCACACCCATAACTCCTTTTTGCTTTAATCTCATCATATACCGCCTGGCTTATGATAATCTCGCCGAACAACTCATTCAGTATGCTGACTTTCCCTATTGAACTCAGAGAAATGATCGGCGTTGTATTTGAAACGACTGTCATTTAATCTTTGCCGCATCTTCAAATATTTCATCAATTTCTTCTTCGTTATAATCGAATATATATTCTTTTTCTCGTTGTAATTTTTCAATAAATTCAATTTTTCCATATCCCGCAAGTTCTGCAGCTTTGCCCAGTGAAAGCCGTCTCTTCCTATAAAAATAAAGAGCTGACAGATACATAATATCGTTCGTAAATTCATCCTTTGTTTCTTTTATCGACAACAGAATATCTTCTTTTATCGGAAAAGAAATGTTGATGATTCTTTCCTGCATTATCGATCTCCGGCTTTAGCACATAGGCTGGAGTGAGGGACGAACCCCAACGAGAGAAAAACGACGAATCACGCAAACCTGCGCGAATTAGATTTTATACCTGCGGAACATTCGCGTCGGGTCATGTAATTCACGGTTAAAACAATCTCTTGGACTATTTCCACGAGGATCCGTTTTAACCAAACAGCTTCTTAACGTGCCGCCGCCGGTGCCAGGACATGGACGATCTGCTGTTCCTTAGGGGAAATCGATGTCTCGAATAGGGCGCCGTGCACAGGCAGCTTCTCCGCATACTGGTGAAACGCCGTGTGGTAGAAATTCCGAAGTATGAAATCGATGAACCACCGGGGCGTTAGTGGTGCAGTAACAGGGATCCGACAATTTTCGTATTGACCAAGGGTCAAGTGGCATTTGGGATGCACGAGCTCTGCGAATACTCCCTCACGCGCGTCGAAATCGAACCGGAACGGAACAGGAACGATCCGACGTGAAACGATTTCCGCAAACAGGGTATCTTGCAGATAGATCTCCGGCTCTTCCTGGAAAGGCGCCAGACGCGGCGACGGGAAGAATGCCAAACGATGACGCAGCAGCGCACCGTCCCGAAATTCGTACATCATCTGCACCATCGCACCGTCAAGCAGCTTCATATTGTAGGCGCGGGCGTCGGCCAGCTCCTCATAGACCTCCGCGTAATCATGCTCCCTCAATGCAGCGGAAATGGCGGACATACCGGGGAAGCCGATTTTGAATCCGGCTTTAGAGGCTGTCTAAAAACTAACCCATTGATTTTAAATCGGTAGGCTGGGGTGAGGAACGAACCCCAGCTGTGGTTATT
>NZ_FLUY01000047.1 GCF_900092655.1 Candidatus Thiosymbion oneisti | reverse complement strand
CAGTCGCCTTGGGTATCCGTTTCAGTTGCACCGCTTGCGGGCGGGAGCGTTTCCGCTTGAGGGGGTCATGCAGGTCTCCTGGTTCCGTGAGCTAAATTCAGCTTGGATGGAGAAACCTATATTAAAAACAGTAACCTAGGGTTAAAATTCTCTACTCCACGAACTCACTCGACAGGTGCTCTGGTGCAACGATTCATCATTAGCCAATCCGAGGCGGATCTCACCTCCCACGCGGGTCTTGGCCTCATCGGCAGGGCGCTTAACGAATGCACCAATCTGGCGGCCGATGCGAAAGCGATCTCGCCCCTGCGGAGTGATGCCATTGGTCATGCCAACATCCTGTCGAGCTATGTCGCCTTGCTGTGTTTGGGCAAAAGTGACTTTGAGGCGATCAACGGATTCCGGGAAGATCCCTACTTTGCTACGGCACTGGACCTCGATCAGGTGCCCTCGGAAGGTACGCTGCGTCAGCGCATGGACGGTTTTGCCGAACAGCTCAAGCCGATCCTGGAGGATGCGACCATTGCGTTTTTGCTCCGCAGTGAGGCGCAACTCACGCCGTTGGCGAACAGATGGATGCCACTGGATTGCGATGTCACGCCGTTCGACAACTCCCACACTAACAAGGAAGGCGTCTCGCGTACTTACAAAGGCGTGGACGGTTACGCACCGATGGCGGCCTATTTGGGGCAGGAGGGCTACTGCCTGGAATTGGAGTTGCGCGCCGGCAGTCAGCATTGTCAGAACGGCACATCGCAGTTCCTCCAGCGTGTGCTGGAGCGGGCGCGACAAGTGACCGCCGCCCCCCTCCTGTTGCGAATCGCTCTGTTCGACTGGTACGAAACACGTACCTACAACGGATATACCTATTCTCTGCGACGCGTCATGCGGGTTGTTGAACGCACCCTTGATCAGCATGGTCAGCAACTTCTGGTTCCCGAGGTCACGATTGAAGGTTGGTGGACCAACCTGACGTTTGATGAAGCGACAATTATCGCGCTCTATGCCGACCATGCGACCTCCGAGCAATTCCACAGTGAATTCAAGACGGATCTGGACATCGAGCGTTTGCCCTCAGGGAAATTTGCCACCAACGCCGTCATCCTCGCTGGTGCTCAACTGGCCTACAACATCCTCCGTTGGATCGGGCAGAATGGGTTGTTGGGTCCGGATGCCCCGCCGCGCCACCGGGCCAAGCGTCGCCGCATCCGCACCGTCATGCAGGAACTGATGTACCTGGCCGCGCGGCTGATTCACACCGGACGGCGGCTCAAGCTCGCCTTCGGCTCTGGCTGCAGGGTGGTCCCCATTTTCCGACGACTCTACGAACAATTGGCATGGACCTGAACGAACCGACCTCCGCAGCATCCCCATCCGCACGCGAGCGCGCAGACTCCCGCGTGCCGGTTGTTTACCAGTACTCGTTGAATACTCGTCGTTACGCTTCAAAACCAGGGACGCAGAGTCCGTCGGCACGTCTCTTCCTCCATCACTCCCGTTTGGAATGACAGTGGCCGGGCCAGCTCGACACAAACCAATCATCATCTCATTTACGTCACGGATTCAGGGGTCTTCCAGAAACCGTTCGACCCCGCCGGGGGCGGTCTCGAGTTCCGGTATCCGAACGCCATCCACCCCAGGTGCG
>NZ_FLUY01000685.1 GCF_900092655.1 Candidatus Thiosymbion oneisti | reverse complement strand
AAAAAACGTGAAGTATGCGGCATATTTTTGCGCTTTTCCTTAACTTAATGGCAGTGACGCTCCAGCGTGGGAACGCCGTCTTGTCCGCTCCCGCGGACTCAGCTCCTCTGTGCTGATCGGCGTTGGCTGTTAGCCTACCGAGGTGCTTAATCGACGCTGGAGCGTCAAGATCCCTCCTCCGTCGGGACAAGTTTGCTCCCACGCTGGAGCCTGGGGAGCCAGCCGAAAATCAATGCCAGTAGAAAATCAACAGGTTAGTTTTTAGACAGCCTCTTACCGTCGTCCGCGATCAGCCGGTCGATTGCCCCTAAACGCCGCCGGAAATATTCGTCGTACTGATCCATTCCGGCGTCCTTGTATACATGCCAGGCATCCTCCATGTGGCGGCGGGCCTCCTCCAACCGCGCCGTGCCCGACTCACGTTCGCCCAGGACCTTAAGGGCCTTGCCCAGGTTGTTTTGGGTAGTTGCCCACTGGAGGGGCACCCGCTCGCGGGTGTACTCCTGCAAGGCAGCCCGGAAGGCGGCCACCGCTTCTTTCAATCGCTCGGTGTCCGATGCGCGTTCGCCGAGCCTCCAAAGGGCGAGGCCCAGGTTGTTTTGAATCGTGGCCCACTGGAGGGGCACACGGTCGCGGGTTATCTCCTGCAAGGCGTCCCGGTAAGCGGCTACTGCTTCCTCCAAACGCTCGGTGCCCGACTCGCGTTCGCCGAGAATCCCAAGGGCGACACCCAGGTTGGTTTGGGTCATGGCCCAATCCAGAGGCACCCGCTCACGGGTCCGCTCCTGCAAGGCAGCCCGGTAGGCGGCTACCGCCTCCTCCAAGCGCTCGGTGCCCGCCTCCCGTTCGCCGAGTCTCAAAAGGGCGTTACCCAGGTTGTTTTGGGTCATGGCCCAATCCAGGGGCACGCGGTCGCGGGTCCGCTCCTGCAGGGCGGCCCGGTAGGCGGCTACCGCCGCTTCCAAGCGCTCGGTGCCCGACTCCCGTTCGCCGAGCCTCCAAAGGGCGAGGCCCAGGTTGTTCTGGGTCATGGCCCACTGGAGGGGCACCCGGTCGCGGGTCCGTTCCTGCAAGGCGTCCCGGTAAGCGGCTATGGCTTCCTTCAAGCGCTCGGTGCCCGACTCACGTTCGCCGAGGACCCGAAGGGCGATGCCCAGGTTGTTTTGGGTCATGGCCCAATCCAGGGGCACCCGCTCACGAGTCTGCTCCTGCAAGGCGGCCCGATAAGCGGTCACCGCCGCCTCCAGGCGCTCGGTGCCCGACTCCCGTTCCCCCAGGGTCTGAAGGGCGATGCCCAGGTTGTTTTGGGTCCTGGCCCAATCCAGGGGCACCCGGTCGCGGGTCTGCTCCTGCAAGGCGTCCCGGTAGGCGGCTACCGCCGCCTCCAAGCGCTCGGTGCCCGATTCCCGTTCGCCGAGTCTTGCAAGGGCGCTGCCCAGGTTGTTTTGTATCCTGGCCCAATCCAGGGGCATCTGATCGCGGGGGTATGCTTCGAGCAAATCCCGGTAGGCCCGGATTGCCGCCTTCAGGGCGGCATTGTCTCCCTTTTCGTTACCCTGGCGGTAGAGTGCCTTGGCACGCTGCCATCGATAAGCCAACCGCGGTTCCGGCTTGGCAGCGGGGACCAGCTCGGCGGCGGCGGCGAATCGTTCCGCGGCCTCCCGATAGCGCAGCCGGATCAGCAAGACCTCGGCCCGCTCGGCCCGGACTGCCGCCGCGGAGAGCCGGCGCCGCTCCACCGCCGTCTGCGCTGCTTGCAGCAGCTCCTCCGCCGCCCGGATACCGGCCAGCTCCCGTTGTTCGGCCTGGTCCAGGAGGCGTTCGGCCCGGTCATAATCTCCCGCTTCGATAGCGGTCCGGGCCTGGTCGAGCAGCGTCCGCACCGCCGGGTCCTCGGTCTCTAACCCAGCCAGGCGTTCCAGGGCCTGTTTGTGGCGCAGCGCGATCTCGGGGAGACGTGCCGCCCACTGCTCGGCCGGGACCTCCTGCTCCAGGATGACAAAGAAGGTGCCTAGCGCCTGCTCCGTGACTCCGAGTTGGACCTTGAGCGCGGTAAACTTGTCCTGGAGTTCCTGACGCCCCGCCCGCTGATCGGCCATCAAATCGCGGACGAGCTGGTCGGGGATATGATTGATAGCGACGGAGAGGTCGCGACCTGCGTAGCCCCCATCGAGCTCGATCCGAGACGCCCCCGCGCCCGTGGCGGACGCGGGGGCTAATGTTTTGGGTCCTTGTTACCCCCGGTGGCCTGGATGGAGAGATCGATATCGCCTTGTGCCTTTGCGTCCTTGAGCCGGACGTCACCGCCGACTCGGTTCTCCGCGCTCAGATCACCGCCCGCGTCAAGGCCCTCACCCTCGATCCGGCCCGGTCCTGGCGGGGATGGATCCCCTCCCTTCAGGCTTACTTCCGTGCCGAAAGGAAAGATCGCACGGATGTTCACACTGTCGCGGAAGATGAGTACGAAGACTACCACCACGACGGCGACCGACGCCGCCACCAGGACCATTGCCTTGTTCTTTGACACGGAGACCTCCTCGAAACCCGATTGGCCGGAAGGAAAATATAGCACGGACCAGCCGTTACAGAGGGTGTCGCAAAAGCCCCTCTCCCGCTGGGAGGGTGTCGTAAAAGGTGACGCCCGACGTAGCGCAGGCGTCTCGCCTGCATGGTTTGGGGATAGGCCACCCTTTTCTCGTTCCCAGGCGCTGCGTGGGAAGGTGGCAGCTCCGCGCCGCGGAGAGCATCGGGCCGGTGTCCAGCATTCGTATACCCGTCGCGCGTGAATATTTCGGTAAGCGAGGTGTGCCGATGGTGCCCGAGCGCAAGGCGCGGCGAGGAGGAAT
>NZ_FLUY01000367.1 GCF_900092655.1 Candidatus Thiosymbion oneisti | reverse complement strand
TGGATTCCGGCAATCCCTGCCGGAATGACGAGGGAGGGGTTGGCAGACTTCAGCATTTAGAATTTATCCACTACCTCCATTTCCAACACCGGTGTTTGTTCCGGACCAAGAGGTGTCAGCGTCGCTTCAAGAGGAGGAAGCACCGCCGCTTT
>NZ_FLUY01001121.1 GCF_900092655.1 Candidatus Thiosymbion oneisti | reverse complement strand
CCATTAAGTTAAGCCTCAAAGCCCCTCTCCCGGCGGGAGAGGGGTTGGGGAGAGGGCGAACGAAAACAGGGATCAACC
>NZ_FLUY01000365.1 GCF_900092655.1 Candidatus Thiosymbion oneisti | reverse complement strand
CTGGCTCGACCGCTGGTTTACCCTTTACTACCACCAACGGCGAATTCTTTCACAATCTCTGGAGCGTGGGAACGAGCCAAAAGAAGGGTAGGAGGCGTAGGGTGGGCTGTGCCCACCGGATAGGCGCGGTATTGGTGGGCACAGCCCACCCTACGAGTCCGCTCGACGAATACCGCGCCCAGGGGCAGCGCAATGAGCGGCTCCCTCAGTGCTCCCAGATGTCTTCCCACCAGGCGCCCTTGTCACCCTTAGGCCCATCTTTGGTTGCAGACCGCCGCGGCAGCTTGATCCGGGCGCGGATATCCTTGATATCCCAGCCGGTCAGGCGGGCGAGATTGTCGGCCTCTTGTTCCAGACGCCTCGGCAGTGTCTCGTTGAGATAGCGCTTGGCCGCCTCACAATTGGCATCGCCCTGCCAGGGGTGGCGGATAACATAGCGCCCCTGAAAATTCTCACGGTTGCCGGTCACCTGAAACTTGAGATCCTCCGGGAAATGGGCGCGGTCATAGCGCAGGTGGAGGCGGGTGATATAGACATCCTTCGCCCCCGGCGCCGGCGGCGCGATGCGTGGGGCCGGTCGAGACTTCGGAGCCGGGCGGCGGTCGTCGAGCCAGAAGACGCCCAGCTCGCGTAATTCTTTGTTGCTCAGGGGATCGGCGGCGCAGGG
Source organism: Candidatus Thiosymbion oneisti (assembly GCF_900092655.1). Taxonomy (GTDB): domain Bacteria; phylum Pseudomonadota; class Gammaproteobacteria; order Chromatiales; family Chromatiaceae; genus Thiosymbion; species Thiosymbion oneisti. Next base: position 3,256 of record NZ_FLUY01000365.1, on the reverse strand, counting down.
ATCGCACCAGTTCATGTCCCAGGCGTATTCGAGAAAGACCGCGCGGCCGCCTTCCTTGGTGACCTGGGTGCGGAACAGGTCGCGGTAGAAATCGGCGAATTTATCCTCTTCCTTGATGTAGACGGGGATGTCGATGTTCGCCGGTAGCTTGACGGTGCGGTAGTTGGTCGTCTCCACCCGTCCCTTGCGGGTCAAGGCATAGATGAATAACTCCTGGGGACCCTTGGCATTGACGGTGCCGAGCCGGATCGGCAACATGAATTTGCGATGGCTGTAGGCGATCTGCAGTGGTCTCAGATAGCCGTATTTCCCCTTGCGGTAGCTCTCCAGATTGATCTTGGCTACGAAGAATTTCATGCCTTGCTTCAGATAGCTGCCGACCACCGGCCGCGCACCCCGGGGCAGCTTGTAGCCATTTTCCGTGAGCCAGGTGACGAGGCCGTCGCTCTCCTTGGCCGACAGGATCAGGATGTCGTATTCGCCGACCTGGTATTCGGCCTCGATGGTGACGCCGAGACTCTTTGCACGCCGGCGGGCAACGGCACGCTTCGCCATCGGGGCGGCGGCCATTGCGGCGGGTGCGGCCATCTCGTAGCGCCGGCAGGGGTCCTCATCGAAATACTCCACCAGCCGGGGCGCCGAATAGGCATCCAGATGCTCCAGGATCGCCTTTTCCATGACGTGGATCTGCCCCTTTTGTAGCACCTTGGGCACCGGCACCACCATCGCGAATTCATCCACATCGCCTTGGAAATCGCTCGCCATGGTGACGACGTTCTTGTCACCATCACGCACCATCACCACCTGGGATGCGCGGTTGAAGAGCTTGGTGTCCGCCTTGGCGACATAGAAGCCGCAGAAAGCGGAGGCGAGGTTCGGTGCCGTCAGGAGGCACAGCAGCAGCCAATGGATGGGTTTCATGCTCATGAATGACTCCTGGTGCCAGGCCAGACGAAGGCCCGCCCCGGCAGGTACTGGTTGATTAATAAGGTCAGTGGCGAAGCAAGAATCAAGGCATAGAGAAAGGCGTTGGGGATGAAAAACAGATATTGCAGCGCCCAGCCGAGTAGCGCAACCCAGGTGCCGTAGAGGAGGCAACCGGCCAGCGACGCGGGCGTGGTCTTGGGATCCGACAGCATGAAGAAGGCAAAGATCAGCAAGGCGCCATTCTGCAGCTGGTGCAGCGGGATCTGCCAGGGGTCGCCGAGCCAGGCGGCGTACCCGAAGAGAGAAAGCGCATAGACGGCGCCGAAGGCGAGGGTCGTCGCCATACGGGTCGGGCCGATCAGTAGGATCAGGCCGCCACCTGCCGTCAGCAACAACAGCCAGATCTCCCGGCCCCACTGACCCGGTGTGACCCAGGCCGCGTCGCCGATCAGGATCACCACCACGATGCCGAGGGCCGAGGGGTTGAATAGATGGCGACGACGAACCGTCACCAGAAACTTGCTCGCAATCGCAATCAGAACGGCAAGCAGCAGCCAGCCGAGCGCGTTCGAGCGCAGCAGCAACAGGATCGACAGGGCGCTGTTGGCCGCACTGGGGAGATTGGCCGGCAGGTGATAGCGACGGGTGAAAAGGAGCTGCAGCAGCCCGGCGAGTGCCACCACCGCGACGATCCGCACCGGCGAGAGCTCGAACTGTAGCTGCAGGATGCCGAACAGCAACAGGGCGATCTGCACCGCCAGCTGATAGTAGCGCGGGTCCATGACAATGACTCAGCTCTAGTACGGATGCCTTCAACTACCGATACCATTGAGCTGGCAGGAACGCCACGGAAAATTTGGCCGCAAATGGTCGCAAATCAAGGTTAATGGACCAAAACGTATTTTTCCTATAGGAAAATCCGCTTCGTTGAAACCGGGAAATCATCAGTGGGCACAGCCCAGCCTACCCTTTGCGGCTCAAAAAGAACCGAAACGCCAACGGTTCACCACCCGATGCACCAGCTCGATCGGCACGAATTCCTGTTCCAGGCGACCCTTCTCCCGGTCGTAGAGGTCTCGATACAGGGCCTGCTCCTGGGCGTCGAGTCCGGCCGGCGGCCGGGGGTCTGCCTTGACCGGTTCGATGACGGCATGCCGCGGCGCGAGCGCCGAGAAGGTGGCCGCATCCATCATCAGGGCCATAAGATGCGGCCACTGCAGGCGGGCCATCGCCAGCATGCTCAGGCCCCAGGTATCGAGATCGCCCCAGTACGCCAAGGTCCGATCATCCAGCCAGGGGGCTTGCAGCCAGCTCAGGTTCAGCCCGGCGCCCAGGACGGCGACGGTTCCCGGCAGCGGTGGTAGCTGGTAGAGGGAACGCTCGTTCTCGACCGCCATCAGATGGCTGCCGGGCAGGGCGGAGCGGCGCAGCTCGCTGCTGCGTAGTCGCAGCTGCTCGAACGGCAACAGGCCCGGTTCCAGGGGTGCAACCAGCAGCCAGTGCTCGCTCTCGTCGAGCGCCCCGAGAAAACCTTCCAGCCCCTGTTGAGCGACGGCGGGGCCGAAGCGCAGCTCCAGCAGCCGGGTCAGGAGGGGGCGATTGCGTTCTAAGAATTTGCTGTCGCAGTCGGCGATCGACAAGGCCCGTAGCGGGCGCCCGTCGGCGCAGCCCGGCGTCAGTCGGTCGGCCACGGCGCAGACCCGGATAGTCTCCTCCGCCCCCTGTGCCAGGACCTGCTGACGCTGCTGGACGATGAGGGGGTGAAACTGGGGATTGACCGCGGCGATGACACCGGACAGGAGGCGATATTCCTGACGAATGTCGGCATCGGCCATGGCCTCGACCCACTGCTTCGCCGAGTGCAGCACCCAGCTGATCGGGAGCTCGACGGCAGCGGCCAGACTTCGGTAGCTCACCGCCTCCCAACGCACCTCGCCTATCTTCATCCGACGCCAGCGTTCGATATGGGTCCGCACCGCGGCGATGTCACCGGCCATGAGGGCCGGCGCCGGTTTGCCGATGGCTAGGATCAAGGGCCACTGATCCTGCCCCAGCAGCCGTCGGCGGCGGATGCCGCCGTTGTGCCATTGGTCCCGGAGCTTGTGGCGCAAGGCGTCAGGCGTCTTCATCGGTTAGAGCAATCCTGAATTATTGGGCGGGTGGTGGTTAATATTTAAATGATTTGTTGGGCACGCCACCGTCCCTGGCGGCCAATGCCATTAAGTTAAGTTTTGTAGGTCGGGTCAGGCGCACCTTGCGATGCGGGCGTGGACAACCGAGGCTGAACGCGCCGTAACCCGACATCCCAGGCTGGCTCCCATCATCGTCT
>NZ_FLUY01000812.1 GCF_900092655.1 Candidatus Thiosymbion oneisti | reverse complement strand
CAAGCAGCTGTAAGACCGCTCTTGCCTGCAACAAAGGATAGCTCCTCCTTGGTATATAATCACACGGGACCTGACATGTATGGATTCCGGACTGCCTTGGAGTGCGCCGGCAAAGCGGCGCGGCCGCATCGAACCTCAGTCATGGGGGATACCAGCAGTGTTTGCCGGGAATC
>NZ_FLUY01000904.1 GCF_900092655.1 Candidatus Thiosymbion oneisti | reverse complement strand
AGGAGGGATCTGACGCTCCAGCGTCCTGAAACCTTGGCCGCTGGAGCGGCCACACCTGCGTTCCCACGCTGGAGCGTGGGAACGAGCAGAAGCTTTGAGCTTGGATGATGGAGTTCTTTCTCGTTCCCACGCGCTGCGTGGGAACCTCGTTGCTCCGCGCTGCGGAGAGAATCGGGCCGGTGTCCACCATTCGTATACCCGAGAACTAAACCTGCCGGCGGTCCGGCGTTATCGGGTGCGGCCCAGAAGGCGTCTGCTCTGACCGTTGCCGACAGCTGGTCATTGGGTGCGTAAGCCGTCTGAAAGACGGC
>NZ_FLUY01000216.1 GCF_900092655.1 Candidatus Thiosymbion oneisti | reverse complement strand
CCGGGTAAGACGTAAGCCTCTATTTTTACTAACTATTTTCTATTCCGCCAAGCGTCAATGCGGTGGTCGATGCTCAGTGGGCCGGATGA
>NZ_FLUY01001439.1 GCF_900092655.1 Candidatus Thiosymbion oneisti | reverse complement strand
ACCCAGGACGGCGCGATCAAACAGGTCATCATCGAGATCCAAAAGGCCAAGTTCGCCGCCGACATCATGCGCTTTCGTCAGTATCTCGGGGAACAATACAAGCAAGGATTCACACTCGAAGGAGGTGGTAAGGTCCAAAAGGCGATCCCCATCATCAGCATCTATTTCCTGGGCTATCAGCTCGAGCATGTCCAGGTGCCGGTCATCAAGGTCCTCAGAAGCTACTATGACGCCGCCACCGGGCAGGCCATCTCCGCTCGGGAGGAATTCATCGAGAGCCTGACCCACGACAGCTTCGTGATTCAGATTCCCTATCTGGGTCCGGAGTACAAAACGGCCGCGGAACGACTCTTGGCCGTTTTCGACCAGCACCTGAAAGTATCGAGTGACGAGCATATCCTGGACATCGATGAGGCCGCTTATCCGCAAGAATATCGACAGGTAGTCCGCTGGTTGAATCGGGCCATCACCGAGCCGAAGATCAGACAGACCATGGATGTGGAGGATGATATCCTGGCGGAGCTGGAGTATATGGAACGGCGAATTGCGGAAATGGACGAGGCCCTGGAGGAGAAGGACAGACTGATTGTGGGGCTACGACAGAAGAAATCGGAACTGACCACGAATCACGCGAATCCACACAAATGATGCTTTCCCGTGGGAATGTGCGGAACCATTGGTAATCACATCTTTTATCCGCAGATTACACAGATATTCGCAGATTCTTTCGTTAGGACTTATGCGACAGTCGGGGCATGGAAGGGTTGTATCTCGTAACGTTACGAAATACACTTTGCGCATGATTATCGGATTTCGACACAAGGGCCTTGAGATTTTCTGTCGCACCGGCTCAACACGGGGCATCCAAGCAGCACACGCAGCCAAGCTCGGCCGCATTTTGGGTCTACTCGAGGTTGCAATCGGTCCCGAAGACCTGAGCCTGCCCGCGTTCAAACTACACCCACTCAAGGGCGAGCTGAAAGGGCATTGGTCGATATGGGTCAATGGTAATTGGCGCGTAACCTTCCGATTTACCGGGTCTAATGTCGAACTGGTCGATTACCGGGACTACCACTGAAAGGAGCCTAGCCATGATGAAGAACCCTCCGCACCCCGGCGCGCTGCTCCGCGAGGACGTACTCACGCCGCTGGGTCTGTCGGTCAAAGAAGCCGCCGCACGCCTCGGCATGTCGCGGGTCGCGCTGTCGCGCGTGCTCAACGGCCATGCCGCCATCAGCCCGGACTTGGCCGTGCGCCTGGAACTTGCCGGCGTCAGCACGGCGCGCGCCTGGCTCGCCATGCAGGCCAATTATGACCTGGCCCAGGCGATGCGGCACAAACAGCCGCCGGTGCGTGCCCTGCAGGAAGTTGCCGCCTGACACACAGATCCATTGCTATGGGCCATGTAGTTGCAGATATCGAGCTCAGCAATCCCGGAAAACCGGATCTGGTGCCGATAAAGGTAAAGGCGCTTGCCGACTGTGAAAATCTGCGTAATCTGTGGATAACCGAGAACAGGATAGCAAGCCTCGCTTTCTTCTTTTAGAAGGCCGCAATCGGACCCGAGAACTACAAATGTCAACCCGCCCTAGCCTAGCTGGTGGGCGCAGCCCACCCTACGGGTCTAAGCACGAAAAATAAGGTGAAACTGGATACTAATCCACCCACGGGGATACTGAGTTGCCCGTCGTCCTGCTGACCGATGCGCTCATCTACCTACTGCTTGCATTGGCGCTGGGGTTCGCCCTCTATGCCGCGCGCCACGAGCACCTGCGCGCGCCCTGGCGTCGGGTCGGGCGCAGCCGGGTCGGGGTGTCGGCCTTGGTCATCCTCGGCTTCTATGTGGTCATCGGTCTATTGGACAGTGTGCATTTCCACCCCCGGGAAGAGGACCTGGCCGCGTCGGATACGACGGTGTACTCGCCGGAGATCCTGAGCCTCCTGGATCTGTGGCTGACGCCCTTGCGGGAGCACCAGGAGAAGACCTACTCCGCGCCCTTCGCAACCCACCTCTATGCCAAGGAGCGCCTGGAGCTGCCCGACGGCCGGGTGATCCGGGACTACCCGCGGCTGCAATGGGGTGGGCGTCACTTGGCCGATCCGCACCAGGACCGGCTTCCCGACATTGCCTGGAGCGCCCTGCGTGGTCTGCTCATGGGTCTGATCTGTTGGCTGTTGGTGGCCTGGTTACTGTTGTGGCTCCAGGCACGGCGCATGGACGTCGGGTTGCGGCGGACCTGCTGGGCGCTGGTTTGGGCAGGCCGCACCTCTGTCCCCTGGCGGGCGGCCCTGCTGACCTTGGGCGTCATGTTGATGCTGGGCTTTGTCGCCGGGGAGCTGGCGGGCAAGTACCACATCCTGGGTACCGACAAGGTGGGGGAGGACGTCTTCTACCAAAGCTTGAAGGGCGTCCGCACCGGCTTGGTCATCGGCACCCTGACGACCCTGGTCATGCTGCCCGCGGCCATCCTGCTCGGCATCATGGCGGGCTACTTCCGGGGCCTGGCGGACGACATCATCCAATACCTCTACACCACCCTGAGTTCGATCCCCGGCGTGCTCCTGATCGCCGCCGCCATCCTCATGCTCCAGATCTACATGAGCAATCACGAGCAGGACTTCGCCAGCCTGGTAGAGCGGGCGGATCTGCGGCTGCTGTTTCTGTGCATCATCCTCGGCGTGACCAGCTGGACGGGCCTGTGCCGGCTGCTGCGCGGGGAATCCCTTAAGCTGCGTGAGGTCGACTATGTGCAGGCGGCGGAGGCCCTGGGCGTGAGCCATGCCACGGTCATCGGCCGCCACATCCTGCCCAATGTCCTGCACATCGTGCTGATTACCCTGGTGCTCGACTTCAGCGGTCTGGTACTAGCCGAGGCGGTGCTGTCCTACATCAACATCGGCGTCGATCCCACCATGGACAGCTGGGGTAACATGATCAACGGCGCGCGCCTGGAGCTGGCACGGGAGCCGGTGGTCTGGTGGTCACTGGCGGCGGCCTTCCTGTTCATGTTCACTCTGGTCCTGTTCGCCAACCTGTTCGCGGACGTCGTGCGCGATGCCTTCGATCCGCGGTTGCGGGATGCCAGATAGGCGACTGCATCGTCTGAAGGGTGATCTGTCCGGTGGTTGGGCGGTCACAGTGAGGGGTAACTGGCGCCTCGTTTTTCGCTTTGAAAATGGGGATGCCGTCGATGTCGATTACATGGATTACCATTGACTTGAGGTAAAAATGTCATACATGCATGACCCTGCGCATCCCGGAGAGGTGTTGCGCGAATACCTGCCGGAAGGCATGAGTGTTACCGAGGCGCCACGTAGGTTAGGCGTGACGCGGCAATCCTTGTCAGCGATTCTGAAATGTCAACACACCCTAATGACAGTGGGCGCCAACAGGGGCCGGAGAGAGGTGCGTTAAAACCCGACGATCTCCTCGAACGCGGCGCCGATGCTTCTGGGAGGTTGGTTGGGGGAGGCTGGTTAGGCAGGCTCGATCTGGGGTTCGAGGTGAGAGCCGGGCGAACGGTCCTGGCCCATAAACGCCAGGTCGGACCACTCACGGTCCAGCGCCCCTTTTACCCGGAGGGGGATAGTTGCCAGCTCTATCTGCTGCACCCGCCGGGGGGACTGGTCGGCGGCGACCGGATCGAGATCAGGCTGGATGTCGCTGCGGGTGCTTCGGTGCTGGTCACTACGCCCGGAGCGGCCAAGTTCTACCGCAGTGCAGGCACTGCCGCGACTGTGCAACAAGGCCTCAGGATCGCCGCCGGCGGATTACTCGAATGGTTTCCCCAGGAGAATATTCTGTTCCCCGGCGCGCAGGCACGTACCCGGACAAGCGTCGAGCTTGCCGGTGATGCGCGTTTCATCGGCTGGGAGATACAGAGTCTGGGACGGCCCGTGACCGGTGAACGCTTCGATCCAGGCACTGCAGATCTTGAGTTCAGGCTGGACCGGGACGGCCGACCCATGCTGAGGGACCGCCTGCGGGTGAACACAGGGCAGGCGCTCGACGGGCCGAGTAGCCTGCGTGGATTTCCTGTGTGCGGGACCTTCGTCGCCACGGGTGTGGAACCGGGGAGCTTGGAAGTGGCACGGGCAGCCTTATCGAACGAGAAAGACCACCCTACTGGACTGACCCTGATCGAGGATCTGCTTGTCGCGCGCTGCCTTGCCCCAGGCGTCGAGTCGGTGAGTCGGATCTTTCGTTCGCTTTGGGGCATACTCCGGCCCCGGCTGATGGGACGTGATACCTGTCCACCACGCATCTGGTCTACCTGATGGCACGGGAATGCCCTTTTTGGCCGCGCGGAACCCTTTTAGAACCGTGAAGGGGTGCGGAGGTAAACACGGAACGAACAAAATCAGAACTGTCATGGGGGCTATACCGCAATGCCATTAACTTAAGGAAAATCAATCCCTGTGCGTCTTTGTGGTTCGGAATCATTCGTAACGGACTCCCAGGATCTCGAACTCGCGTAGTCCGCCGGGCGTCTCGACCGCAACCAGGTCGTCCACTTGCTTTCCAATCAGGGATCGGGCAATGGGCGAGCTGATGGAAATCAGACCACGTGTGGAGTCGGCCTCGTCGTCGCCGACGATCCGAAAGGTTTGCTCCTGGTCACCGTCGAGCTCCAGCACCTCCACGGTGGCGCCGAAGATCACCTTGCCGTTAGCCAGAGTCCGGGTGTGTTCATCCGTCACATCGACGATGTGGGCGTTGGAGAGCTTGGTCTCGATGTCTTTGATGCGACCCTCGATGAAGCCTTGCTGCTCGCGGGCCGCATGGTACTCGGCATTCTCCTTGAGATCGCCGTGTGAGCGCGCCTCGGCAATGGCCTCGATGATCCGGGGCCGCTCGACTCGTTTTAGGCGCTCGAGCTCGGAACGCAATTGCTCAGCGCCGCTGGCGGTCAGAGGTATTTTGTGCATGTCAGTAAAGTTCCTGTAACCGATTGACTCCGACAGCGTCCAGCTGCTTCAAGGCCAGACAGGTCGCTTCAGCACCGGAGATGGTGGTAGTGTAGCTTACCTTATATTGGAGGGCGGCCCGCCGGATCTCCGCGGAGTCGATGATGGCCTGGGCACCTTCGGTGGTATTGACGATGAAGCTGACCTCATGGTTCTTGATCATGTCGACGATATGGGGGCGTCCCTCCGCGACCTTGTTGACAGCCCGACATGGGATACCCGCTTCTTCTACCGCCGCCGCGCTGCCGCGGGTGCCGTAAAGGTCGAAGCCGAGCTCCAACAGCTCCCTGGCTACCCGTACCAATCTTGACCTGTCCGCCTGGCGCACGCTCAGCATCGCGTTGCCCCGGCTTGGCAATCCCGTCCCGGCCCCGTCCTGGGCCTTGGCGTAGGCCTCGCCGAAGGATTCGCCGACACCCATGACCTCCCCGGTGGATTTCATCTCCGGCCCTAACACGGTGTCTACGCCGGGAAACTTGATGAACGGGAACACGGCCTCCTTCACGAAGTAGTGTTTCGGCCGGCGTTCCTTGACCAGACCCTGCTCCCGGAGGGATACGCCGACCATGCAACGTGCCGCCACCTTCGCCAGGGGGACCCCGATGGACTTGGAGACGAAAGGCACGGTACGCGAGGCCCGCGGATTGACCTCCAGCACGTAGATCTCCTGATCCTTGACCGCGAACTGGGCGTTCATCAACCCGACCACCTTCAGGGCCCGTGCCAGCTTGATCATCTGCTCGCGCATCCGCTCCTGAATGGCCGGTGAGAGCGTATAGGGCGGCAGCGAGCAGGCGGAATCGCCGGAGTGTACACCGGCCTGCTCGATGTGCTCCATGATGCCGCCGATCAGTACCTCTTTGCCGTCGCAGACGGCATCCACGTCTACCTCGATGGCGTCGGCGATGAAGCGGTCGAGCAACACGGGGGATGCGTTCGATACCCGCACCGCTTCACGCATGTAGCGCTTGAGGTCGGTCTCGTCGTAGACAATCTCCATGGCCCGGCCGCCGAGCACATAGGAAGGTCGCACCACCAGAGGATAGCCGATCCGCATCGCTTCGGTCACCGCCTCTCCCTCACTGCTGGCGGTAGCGTTGGGGGGCTGGCGCAGGCCCAGATCCCGGATCAGGTGCTGGAAGCGTCCGCGATCCTCCGCCAGGTCGATGGAGTCCGGCGTGGTGCCGATGATGGGCACACCGGCGGTCTCCAGATCCCGGGCGAGCTTGAGCGGGGTCTGACCGCCGTACTGGACGATGACGCCGAAGGGCCGCTCCTTGGCGACGATCTCCAACACATCTTCTAAGGTCAGGGGCTCGAAGTAGAGCCGGTCCGAGGTGTCGTAGTCCGTGGATACGGTCTCCGGGTTGCAGTTGACCATGATGGTCTCATAGCCGTCCTCGCGCATGGCGAAGGCAGCGTGGACGCAGCAGTAGTCGAACTCGATGCCCTGGCCGATGCGGTTGGGCCCGCCGCCCAGGACCATGATCTTTTTGCGTTCGGTAGGTTCAGCCTCGCACGCTTCCTCGTAAGTGGAGTACAGGTAGGCCGTGCCGGCGGCAAACTCGGCGGCACAGGTATCCACCCGTTTGTAGACGGGACCTATATCCAGTGCGTGCCGCAGCGCCCGGACCCGCTGCTCGTCGATACCGACCAGCGACGCCAAGCGCCGATCGGAAAACCCCTTGCGCTTCAGAAAGCGTAGACGCCCGGCGGTCAGTCCCGCGGCCCCCTCGGATCTGACGTCCGCCTCGATCCGGACGAGTGCTTCGATCTGGGCCAGGAACCAGGGATCGATGCAGCTGAGCTTCCGGAGCTTCCGTAACGACATGCCGGCCCGGAAGGCATCGGCCACATAGAGGATGCGTTCCGCACCGGACTGGCGGACCTCCCGGCGCAGGATTCGGTGGACCTCCGGGTGGGCCGGGTCCACCACTTCGTCGAGTCCGGACCGGTCCGTTTCCAGCCCGCGCAGGGCCTTTTGCAACGACTCCTGAAAGGTGCGTCCGATGGCCATCACCTCCCCCACCGATTTCATCTGGGTAGTGAGCCTGGGGTCCGCCTGGGGAAACTTTTCGAAGGCGAAGCGGGGGATCTTGGTGACCACATAATCGATGGTGGGCTCGAACGCGGCGGGGGTAGCGCCGCCTGTGATCTCGTTCTCCAACTCATCGAGCCGATAGCCCACCGCCAGCTTGGCCGCTACCTTGGCGATGGGAAAGCCGGTGGCCTTGGAGGCCAACGCCGAGGAGCGCGAGACCCGGGGGTTCATCTCGATGATGAGCATGCGCCCGTCGTCCGGGTTGATCGCGAACTGCACATTGGAGCCGCCGGTGTCGACGCCGATCTCCCGCAGTACGGCGATCGAGGCGTCGCGCATCCGCTGGTATTCCTTGTCCGTCAGGGTCTGGGCCGGGGCGACCGTAATGGAGTCGCCGGTGTGTACCCCCATGGGATCGAGATTCTCGATGGAGCAGACGATGATGCAGTTGTCCCGGTGGTCCCGCACCACCTCCATCTCGTACTCCTTCCATCCTAGAACCGACTCCTCGATCAGCAGCTCGCTGGTCGGAGAAAGGTCCAGCCCGCGCCGGCAGATATCCTCGAATTCTTCCCGATTGTAAGCGATGCCGCCGCCGCTGCCGCCCAGGGTGAAAGAGGGTCGGATGATGGCCGGAAAGCCGATTTGGGCCTGTACCTGCCGGGCCTCTTCCAGGCTGTGGGCCATGGCGGATTTAGGCAGGTCCAGCCCGATCTTGCGCATGGCCCGGCGGAATAGATCCCGGTCTTCCGCCTTGTCGATGGCCTCCCGGGAGGCCCCGATCAGCTCGACGCCATACCGCTCCAGCACCCCTTCGCGCACCAGGTCGAGGGCCGTATTGAGCGCCGTCTGACCACCCATAGTGGGCAGCAGAGCGTCCGGGCGCTCCTTCTCGATAATGCGCTCAAGGGTCTGCCAGCTAATGGGCTCGATGTAAGTAGCATCGGCCATCTCCGGGTCCGTCATGATAGTGGCCGGATTCGAGTTGACCAGGACGACGCGATAGCCCTCCTCCCGCAGCGCCTTGCAGGCCTGGGCCCCGGAGTAATCGAACTCACAGGCCTGACCGATCACAATAGGACCGGCGCCGATGATCAGGATGCTTTCGATGTCAGTTCGTCTTGGCATTTCTTGTCCGCAAATGAATGCGAGTCCGCAAATGAACGCGAATGGACGCAAATATTGTACTAGGCCGGGATTGAGTCAATTACCTACCTCGAAGATACACCCGATAACCTGCCACGAAATGCTTATTGGTATTTGCGTAAAAAGCAAATCCTATTCATTCCATTTGCGTTAATCTGCGTTCATTAGCGGACTTCCTCTTTTCGTCTTGCCGTTTTTATCCGCAAATGAACGCAAATGTTGTGTTAGATAGGGTCTGAGTCGTCGTGCTGCCAAACGAGACGACGAATACCTAGACGCGTGGTTCCGAAATTCAAAAGCAGGCCAACACCAATACCGACTGCACGGAGATAGTTCAGCACTTGTGCTTCATGGTCCGGACTTAAAGACTTAAGCGCCTTCAGTTCCACGAGCAATTTCTCTTCTACTACGAGATCGGCTACATAATTACCGACAACCTTCCCTTTATAGGTAACGATGAGCGGTTTCTGTCGTTCAAACGACAATCCTTGTTCCCCCAGCTCCACGCAGAGGGCATTTTCGTAGACGGCCTCTAAAAATCCCGCTCCGAGTCGATTGCTGACCTCGAACGCACACCCAATAACACGCCGCGAAATATTCATTAGTATTTACATAGGAAGCGAATCTTATTCGTTCTATTTGCGTTAATTTGAGTTAATTTGCGGACTCTTTTTGAGCACTTCATTTGCGGACTCGTATCAAATCGATAAAGTGGTCGAACACGGGCGCCACGTCATGTGGTCCGGGACTAGCCTCCGGGTGGCCCTGGAAACCGAAGGCAGGATATTCCCGGTGATGGATGCCTTGCAGGGAGCCATCGAAGAGGGAACGGTGGGTCGCCCGGACCTGGGCCGGGAGACTGTCCTCGTCCACCGCGAAGCCATGGTTCTGGCTGCTGATCATCACCCGACCCGTGGCCAGCTCCTGAACCGGGTGATTGGCGCCATGGTGGCCGAACTTCATCTTCAGGGTGCGGGCGCCGCAAGCCAGGGCCAGGAGCTGATGTCCCAGGCAGATGCCGAACAGGGGGATACCGGTCTCCAGAAGCATGCGAATCGCCGTAATCGCGTAATCGCATGGCTCCGGATCCCCAGGGCCGTTGGATAGGAAAATACCGTCCGGCCGCCGCGCGAGCACCTCGGCAGCCGGCATCCGGGCAGGCACAACGGCTACCCGGCAGCCGCGCTGCACCAGCATGCGCAGAATATTGCGCTTAATCCCATAGTCATAGGCAACCACCTGCAGCGGGGGCCGCTCGTCGCTCGGGGGCGGCACATCCGAGCCACCGGCACTCAGGTCCCACACCCCTTGGGTCCACTCGTAGGGGGTCGGCGTGGTCACCTCTCTCGCCAGATCCATTCCCTGCAGGCCCGGAAACGACTTCGCCGCCCCGACCGCGGTGGCCTCGTCGATGGTATTCCCCGCCTGGATACAGCCGTTCTGGGCGCCCTTCTCCCTCAGGATCCGGGTCAATTGCCGGGTGTCGACGTCGGCGATGGCCGTCACGCCATGGCGTACCAGATAGTCGCCCAGGGACGCCTGCAGACGCCAATTGCTGGCGTGCACCGGGAGATCGCGCACGATCAATCCGGCGGCATGGACTTGGGAGGACTCCTCGTCATCCGCGTTGGCGCCCACGTTGCCGATATGGGGATAAGTCAGGGTTACCAGCTGCCGGCAGTACGACGGATCGGTCAGGATCTCCTGGTAGCCGGTCATGGCGGTGTTGAAGACCACCTCGCCGACACTTTGGCCATCCGCACCGATGGAAGTCCCACGGAAGATGGACCCGTCTTCCAGGACCAGAATAGCGGGTTTTCTCAAGGGCATCTCCGAACGAACCGGGTGGTATCAGGGGCACCGCCAGTGACGCATAGGGAGCGCGTCTCGTCCTTTCAGCATTTGACTTAAGAATCTGTCTGGCAAAAAACGTAATGCATTGATTTATCTGCTAAATCTCTGCTCCGAGCAAATTAGGTACAGCTTTATAAACAAGGGTTTGCCTTTTTTGCCAGACAGGTTCTAAGAAAATCGAAAGTAATGCCAGGCTCGCTCCTTTGCCCCCTTGGAGGAGCGGGTTGGGGTGAGGGGCAACCAATGGCTTTAGTTTCGATACGGTTAGCTAAGAAGCATGCGTGGTGGCGGGATACCCGATACCATCCTAGCCCGCATATCTTACCGGGCCGAATTCTAAGGGCAGGCCAATGCCCTGTCCACGGCGGCAATGAGGTTATCGGGGCGAGTGCGTATAACTTGGCTATCCAAAGGAACCTTGGCATGCTAACCCCTGTTCCAAGCAGCCATCCGCCGCTTCCGGGACCTGACACCTAGGCTGTCCCTATTCCTCCATTCCTCCCCCGGAATCCGCCTTATACCTCCGCCCACATCCGCAGCAGGTTTACGTAGCACCTGTCCAGGTACCCCGTCGTCTCCTCTTCCGGCGCCTCCTTCAGCAGCTTCTCCCGCGCCAGGTTGAGCTCGTAGAGCAGCTCCCGTTGCGCGGGATCGCGCACGTAGCTTTGGACCCAGGTCAGGGCCACCAGGCGCTCGCCTTGGGTCACGGGGGTGACCCGATGCAGGCTCGAGGCGGGGTAGATGACCGCATCCCCGGCCGGGAGCTTGAACTGTTTCTCACCGAACGAGGTCCGAATCGCCAGCTCACCCCCGTCGTAGGTCTCCGGTCGATTGAGGAAGATCGTCATCGCGATGTCGCTGCGCAAGCGCGGCCCGGTACTGCCCATGATGGGATCGTCCACATGGTCGCCGTAGGTCATGCCGGGTCGGTAGCAGGCAAAGATGGGGTCCGCCACCCGATGGGGTAAGGCGCCGAAACGGAAGGTCTCGTGGTGGCCGAGACTCGCCATGAGGATGCGGATCAACAGCTTCATGCGCGCGGGATCCGCCCGCAGCTCCAGGTTGTCCTTGACCCGGGCGGCGGCGAAGCCGGCGGTGAGCTTCCCATCGACGCAGGGCGCAGCGGCGAGGACCTGGTGGATCTTTTCGAGTTGGGCCTGGTCGAGCAGGCCGGGGACGGTCAAGAGCATGGGCAATCTTCCATTGGGACTTAAGCGCCTCTGCTAGAATGCGGTCCTGCCGGGCTGCATAAAAGGGGCGCACTATGATTCTAAAGGCCATCATCGACGATCAGGAATATAGTCTCAACGTACCCGAGGCCGTGCTCGCGCAGGGTGAGGAATACTTCGCAAGACTCGATGCCGACATGGACCAAGGCTGGCAGATGAGCCGCGAGTGGGTGCAACATCCGAATCAAGTGGAACGCTGCCAGATCGTTGCCGACAAGCTCCTGACCGCCCTGGAAAACGAGAACCAGAAACTGGGTATGCTCACGGCCGGCTATATCCTGAGCCGAATGCCGGATGTCGACACGGTGGAGATCGACATCCGTGGTGAAATTCAGAATACCCAGTTCATCAGGCAGTCCTGAAAATCTTTGCGATGTACTGATGCTTAACCGTCGTTTCAAAACAAAAAATACCGCTGTGCCATCGGCAGCACCGCGGCCGGCTCGCAGGTGAGCAACCGGCCGTCGGCGCGGACCTCGTAGGTTTGGGGATCGACCTCGATACTGGGCCGGTAATGGTTGTGGATCATGTCCTGCTTGCGTATCCGGCGGGTGTTGCGCACGACGCCGATCAGCCGCCGTAACCCCAGCCTCTCTTGCTCGCCGGCCTGCTGCGCCTGCCGGGAGATAAAGCTCATGCAGGTCGCCCCCAGAGCGTCGCCGAAGGCGCCGAACATGGGCCGGTAGTGCACTGGTTGGGGGGTGGGGATGGAGGCGTTGGGATCGCCCATGGGCGCCGCGGCGATCATGCCGCCCTTGAGGATCAGACTCGGTTTGGTGGCGAAAAATGCGGGCTTCCACAGCACCAGGTCCGCCAACTTGCCCACTTCTACGGAGCCCACCTCATGGGCAATGCCGTGAGTGATGGCGGGATTGATGCCGTACTTGGCCACGTAGCGCTTGGCGCGCGCATTGTCGTGAGCGGCTGGGTCGCCCTCCAGACTGCCGCGTTGCATCTTCATCTTGTGGGCCGTCTGCCAGGTGCGGGTGATGACCTCTCCGACCCGGCCCATGGCCTGGGAATCCGAGGCGATCATCGAGAAGGCCCCCAGGTCGTGCAGGATATCTTCCGCGGCGATAGTCTCGCGGCGGATGCGGGACTCGGCGAAGGCCACGTCCTCAGGGATCGACGGAGACAGATGATGGCAGACCATGAGCATATCCAGGTGCTCGTCCACGGTGTTGACCGTGTAGGGTCGGGTCGGGTTGGTGGAAGACGGCAAGACGTTGGCTAGGCCGCAGGTCTTGATGATGTCCGGTGCGTGGCCGCCCCCGGCCCCCTCGGTGTGGTAGGTATGGATACAGCGCTCTTTGAAGGCCGCGATCGTGTCCTCCACGAAGCCGGATTCGTTCAGGGTATCGGTATGGATGGCGACTTGGACGTCCATCTTCTCCGCCACCGCGAGGCAGTTGTCGATGGCCGCCGGGGTGGTGCCCCAGTCCTCATGCAGCTTCAGGCCCATGGCCCCGGCCCGGACCTGCTCCTCCAAGGCTTGGGGTAGGCTGGCATTCCCTTTGCCCAGGAACCCCAGGTTGATCGGCAACCCCTCGGCGGCCTGGAGCATGCGCCGGATATTCCAAGGCCCGGGGGTGCAGGTCGTGGCATTGGTCCCCGTCGCGGGTCCGGTACCGCCGCCCAGCATAGTGGTGACGCCGGACATCAGGGCGTCTTCCACCTGCTGGGGGCAGATGAAGTGGATGTGGGCATCGATGGCACCGGCGGTCAGGATCCGGCCTTCCCCGGCGATGGCCTCGGTCCCCGGCCCGACCAGGATGTCCACGCCGGCTTGGGTATCCGGGTTTCCGGCCTTGCCGATAGCGGCGATACGGCCGTCCTTGATGCCCACGTCGGCCTTGACGATACCCCAGTAATCCAGGATCAGGGCATTGGTGATGACCAGATCCACCACCGCGTCGGTCTGCCTCTGGCACTGACCCATGCCGTCCCGAATCACCTTGCCGCCGCCGAATGTGACCTCGTCGCCGTAGTGGGTGCGGTCCGCTTCGACCTGGATGAAGAGCGCCGAGTCGCCGAGCCGCACCCGGTCGCCGACGGTGGGACCGTACAGCTCCGCATAGGCTTGCCGGCCGATGCTGGTCATGGGTTGCCCTCCCCATCCAGCGGACCCATGACCTTGGCGTTGAAGCCGTAGATCCTGCGCGACCCGGCATAGGCAACCAGATCCACGGTCCGCGACTGACCCGGCTCGAAACGCACCGCGGTGCCGGCCGGTATATCGAGACGGAAGCCACGGGTCCGTCCCCGCTCGAAGTCGAGGGCGGGATTGGTCTCGTAGAAGTGGTAGTGGGAACCGACCTGAATGGGACGGTCGCCGGTGTTGGCGACCCTGAGCGTCATCCGCTCACGACCGGCATTGAGCTCAATGGTGCCGGGCGCGGTGTGTATTTCACCTGGGATCATGGCATCCCTCCTCTCGGAATCGGCCTGCATTCGGTGTGGGCGCAGAGGCGGAAATGGACGGACACTAAAGGATGGGATCGTGCACGGTCACCAGCTTGGTGCCGTCCGGGAAGGTCGCCTCGACCTGGACCTCGTGGATCATCTCGGGCACGCCCTCCATGACATCGTCTCGGGTCAAGAGGGTCCGGCCATAGTCCATCAGCTCGGCAACGGTCCTGCCCGCGCGGGCCCCTTCGAGTATCGCACAACTGATGAAGGCCATAGTCTCCGGGTAGTTGAGCTTGAGCCCTTTGTCCTTCCGACGTTCCGCAAGCAGCCCGGCGGTGAACAGCAACAGCTTGTCTTTCTCTCGCGGCGTGAGCTCCATGGTGGGCCCCTCGTGACAGTTCTCTCAAAAAAGCTCCGCGCCCCCTGCGTCTTTTGTGGTTGAAACGCCGGATTATGCGAACCTCTACCGCGGGATTACCTGCCGCAGCCAGGATCAAGAGAGGCGCTGCTTGACCCTGGAGCGTGGGAGCGAGTCGGAAATCTGTCTCTACCCGAACTTTCGGGGCTGAAAGTCGGTGGGGTTGATGATAGCGGCGCTGTCGCCCGTGGCCCGAATCACGAATAACCCCTGGTTCTGCGCATATTGGTCGCTCGCTTGCTCCGCGCGCAGATAGGCCACCGCACCCAGCACCGTATGGGCGCTGTATTCGGGCAGGTAATGCTTGGCTCGATGGAGGTGTGCGATGAACTTCTCGACCGGCCCGACCCGCAGGGTCGTCTTCACCTCTACGATGACGATCTCCTCACCATTATGCGCAATGATATCGAATTCATAGCTCTCTCCGTTCCGAGAACCCTTGCGCCGGGTCGAGGTATCGTTGATCCGGATTCCCCGCTTGCCCAACAAGCGAACCAGATCCCCTTCCACCAGGCTCTCCACCAACTTGCCCCATTGGCCTTCGAATAGCTCCTGCAAGGCCTTCATCTTCTTGTCCGTTTCCCGGAACATGCGGTCTGTCTCTTGGAACCTGAGGTCCAAGGCCCGTTGCGACGCTTGGAACTCACGGTCCGTTTCTTGGAGCCTGCGCTCCCAGGCCCGCTGCGATTCCTGGAACTTACGGTCTGTCTCCTGGAACTTAAGGTCCGTTTCTTGGAACTTACGGTCCGTTTCCTTGAACTTACGGTCCGTTTCCTGGAACAGCTGCCAGATTTTGTCAAAAGTTAATGCGGTATCCATGATGAAAGCAACACTGCATCGTTGAAAGTTTTCCTTCAGAAGGCGAATTTCGCTGCCGACCGGCCACTGATTTTGGAAACGATAAACCAGCTTAGTTCAGGACGGGGAGAGGTCAAAGGGCCCTTTATGGAGTCCGGATTGCTAACGATCATCGATCTGCGCCAGAATATTCCGCGCCACTTGGCGTTGCTCATCGTCGCCTTCTTCCAGCACCTCGTAGAGCAGTCGCCGGACCCCCGTATGCTCCTCCTGATCGCGTAGCTCTTTGATCCACCTGAGCTTCTGATCCACCGGGTCCGGTTCGTCCAACGCCTTGGAAGCGCTCTCCTCGTCGGCCTCGATGGCATCCAACGCTTCCTCCATCTCCTCTTCCGTCAAGGGTCGGAACCGTTCCGGATCCAAGGGATTGCCACCGGCTATGTCCCGGCCGACCAGCGCCTCCTCACCATCGGATGTGTCGCCTTGTCCGTCGGAAGATGGGGTTGGGCCTATGTTCAAGCCCTCGCCGGGGGGAGCTTCCCCGGCGGATGTCCCGGCGGTGGGCGCCGTTGCCTGGGCCTCTTCGGGTGCCCTCCGCCGCTGCTGAAAGAAGCGGGAAGCGAGGACCCCGAGCTCGAACAGGATCCACATGGGCAGGGCGAGCAGGGTCTGAGAGATCACGTCCGGTGGTGTCAGAAGCATCCCCGCCACGAAGACTCCGACGATGAGGTAAGGTCGTTTGCGAGCTAAGTCCTCCGGCGTCGTGATGCCGGCAGCGACCACCAGGATGGTGGCGATGGGGATCTCGAAGGCGATGCCGAAGGCGAAGAACAGGGTGAGGACGAAATCCAGGTAATGGCTGATATCCGTCATGACCGCCACCCCCGCCGGAGCGGTCCCGGTCAGGAAAGCGAATATCAGCGGGAAGACCGCGTAGTAGGCGAAGACCATCCCCAGATAAAAGAGCAGGATGCTGGAGAGCAGCAGGGGAATCGCCAGCTGCCTCTCGTGGCTGTAGAGTCCCGGCGCCACGAACGACCAGAGCTGGAACAGCAGATAGGGCATGGACAGGAAGACCGCCGACACCAGCGCCAGCTTGAAGGGGGTCAGGAAAGGAGAGGCCACCTGGGTAGCGATCATGCTGGTCCCTTCCCGCAGTTGCGCCATCAGGGGCGTGGCCACATAGATATAGATGTCATTGGCGAAGGGGAAGAGGACAAGAAATACCAACAGCACCGCCACCAGCATACGTATCAGGCGGTCGCGCAGCTCCACCAAGTGAGAAACGAAGGGCTGTTCCTGACCCGGTGCTTGGGGATTCGTGGGCGATGACATTGCGCTTGTTGAGATTCGTTCCTAGGTGCTGGTCGATGCCTCGAGCATGCGCACTGGCCCTGCTGTAATCAGGGTTTGCCAAGCGATTCGGTGCATGAACCGGATCGCAAAGGTTTCATCGTGCCGCAAAGTTGCTGTGCAATTCTCTAGTCATTTTCATTGGGGAGATCCAGATTAACGATGCTACCACAAGACCTCCACATTCATTCCACCTGGTCCGACGGCGATGCCGCCGTGGTACCGGAGCAGACCATCGGGTTCATCGCAGCCCTGTGCCACGCCGAGGTGATAGGCATCAGCGATCACTTGGAGCTGGTGGGAGAGAACGCCTTCGAGGCGTGCAGTCAGGAGGTCCGGGCCGCCGGATTCAAGGTCGGCATGGAGATCGACGGCCACCCTTGGGTGCCGGCGGCGGAAGGCGTTATGGCCGATTATCGGATCTTCCACTGCTACGACCGGGATGCGGACTACCGGGCACTGGACCGGCTGCTGGAGACGGGTCAACCAGTGATCGTCGCGCATCCCAACGCCTTGGACACCAATTTGGATCGGGTCCCGCCGGAGTGTCTGATAGAGATCAACAACCGCTACGTCTGGTGCTGCAATTGGCGGCTCTTCTACGGTCCCTTCGTCGACCGATTTGGTTTCGTCATCGGCTCGGATGCCCATCAACCCAACTGGCTGAATCAAACCGTGGCGCGCTACGTAGCCGCCGAGCTCGGCGTCCGGGAGAAGCGCTTGTTCGGCACCTGACCGCGGAGGGTTATCGGCGGCAGATCAGCTTGTAGGTTGGGCAAAGCCGGTAGGACCGCCGTGCCGCGCGGCGAACTATCCACGGGCAACGGGTATAAAATGGCGGGGGGCTGAACCCTAGGGTTGCTGCCGGCTCAAAGGTCATGGGCCTTGAGCGTATCCCTACTCGGGCGCCGAGCGGATGCCGTTACGCGCTCCCGAATCCATTATCCATTACTCCTGGGCACACAAGTGAGGTAGCCATGTACGCGTTCGATTCGATTGATAGCGCTAAAAAAATTATAGCGGGTTAGCGCTCAGGCGAGCGTTAACACCCGATGAGATAAAGGCCAATTTACCGCCTGACGGAGGCGTTGGCTTTATCTTTCACGCAACCAGTTGGGACACCTTGGGGCTTATGTTTACTAAAACCCCAGTAAAGGATGCTAGGGTAAAAGAGGCCTTGTGGAATACCCCACCGTTTATCTCTTCGCCTATTTATGTCGGTAACCAGCTGATCGGGGCCAATATTAGCATTCCACTCCCCATGGAATTATGGATCAGTCAACCCAGTACCCTGAAGGAATTCCGCAAGCGACAGTTTTTCCCGGCGCTCAGGTTGGCTGACGCCTGCGGTCTGGGCATGGTCGCCTTGGGTGCCTCGACGCCCTATGCCTGTAATTACGGGCGGCTCCCCAGGCCGTTGGATACGCCTTCGATTACCACCGGCCATGCCGCCACCGCGGCCATGCTCAAGCAATGGGCCATCCATGCCAGTGAAGCAAACGGGCTCGATTTCGGTGCAATAAAGCTGGCTATTTTCGGTGCTGCCGGTAGGCTGGGCAAGGCGGTGAGCCGTTTTATCGGCTATGCCGAGACACCGAGCGAGCTCATACTGATCGATCTGCCCGACAAGCTCAGCCTGTTGCAAGCTCTGGCCGCCGAGATAGTCGCTAACGGTCCCCGGCAGGGGCCGAAGGTCTCGGTGTTTGGTGTCGATGGCAAGCGGGCGCTGCCAGCATTCGATGGGGCGGTCTTGGTCAGCAGCAACACGGTCCCCTATTTGGGTGCGAGTGATCTGCGGCGGGCCCGCTTCTGGATCGACGATTCCCACCCCCGGGCGGCGAGCCTGGAGGCGGAAGAGGCGACCAGGGCCGATACCCTCTATATCGAGTGTTATGCACGGGGCCCCAAAGGGTTGAATACCGAGTTCCCGTTCCGGCTTCCGACGCCTGGTGATTGTTACACCTGCTTCGCCGAGGGCTACCTGGCTTGGAAGGAGAATGTACCTGGTGATTTTGTAACCGGCATCCCGGATACCGCCACAATCGCCAGGGTCTCGGACCTCCTGGAAGAACACGGTTTCACTTTTGGCCCCTTTTGTGGCAAAAGCGGGGCCCTGATCTAATACCATTGAGTTGGCCGCCGGCCGCTTGGCGCGGTCGGTCGGGATCGATCCCCATCGGGGCGTGTGTGGTCTCGCCGGCGCACGCCGATCGCGGACAACGTATCTGACCCGACCGACCGCTTTGGCCCGTTTTCCGCAAAGCACGGGGTTGTATTCGCATGAAGCCTGCTACCAATCGACACTCGGTAGAAGACCATTTCAATATAAGAGTCTTCGGATGGCTGGGTTTCTTGGCCCATCCGATCTATTATCTGGTCTGGACCCATCTGATACTCCAACCCTATGACAATCTCTTTCTCAGATTGTCCTCCAGCTTGTTCTGTATTCCTTTGATCTTTGTCTATTCCTGGCCGCGGCGGCTCCAAAGGTGGCTCTATCCCTATTGGCTCTTCGTTATGACGTATGCCTTGCCTTTGACTTGCACCTATTTGACCTTACAGAATGGTTTTTCGACCATGTGGATGATGACCGAGGTCATGGGTGTATTTATTCTAGCGATGCTGATCGATAGCTTACTCTTATTATTCATAAACCTGGTTGTCGGGGTACTGCTTGCCTATGGCGCCTATTGGCTGGATCCCTTCATGCCGATCAGTTGGGAAGCCGCGGATATGGCCGCCTTCGCGCTGATTCCCATTGTTATGATCTGTGCTGTCGTGTTTAACTTCACAAAGAGAAGAGGAATAGCGGCCCAAGAGAGGAACAAGGCCCTGCGCTCCCTGGCCGGCAGTGTCGCCCACGAGATGCGCAATCCGCTGGGGCAGGTGCGGCATAATCTGAATAGGATCGGACAGCGGCTCCCTGTCTACCACCCCGACCGGCCCGCCGAGGCCCTGGACGAACGGGCCCTCGACCGTATCTATCAGGGGGTCGCCCAGGGCCAGCAGGCCGTGAAGCGCGGCATCCAGGTGATCGATATGATTCTGGATCAGGTCCATGATAAGCCGATCGATCCCGACCGCTTCGTCTATCTCTCGGCCGCCCGGACCACCCACAAGGCGCTCGACGAGTACGGCTATGACTCCTCCGCCGAGCGGGATCGGGTCCATTTGGAGGAGGGGGCGGAGTTCACCTTCCGGGGCGACGAGACCCTGTACCTCTTCGTCCTGTTCAACCTGTTGAAGAACGCCCTCTATTATCTGCAGACGGATCCCCAGAGTGGGATCTTTCTGCGTCTGGAGCAGGGTGAATCCTGCAACCGTCTGCGCTTCAAAGACACCGGCCCCGGGATTGCGAAGGAGAACCTGGACCACCTCTTCGACAGCTTCTATACCGCCGGCAAACAGGGCGGCACCGGGCTGGGACTGGCCTACTGCAAGCGGGTAATGCGCGCCTTCGGCGGTGATATCGGCTGCGTTTCGGTCCTGGGGGAGTTCACCGAATTCACCCTGACCTTCCCGCCGGTGGCGGAGGCCGAGCTCGCGGTCTACGAGCGGCGGGTCATGGATGAAGCCCGACCGCTGTTTGCGGGCAAGCGGCTCCTGGTGGTGGACGATGGATCGCTCCACCGCCTGACCGTCCGCAATGCCCTGCAACCCTTGCCGGTGGCCCTGGACGAGGCCGGCGACGGCAATGAGGCCATCGAGCGGGTGCGGGGTGCGCACTATGATCTGATCCTGATGGATCTTAATATGCCGGCGCTGAACGGTTATGAGGCGACGGAACGGCTCCGGGCCGGGGCCGGCGGTCACCAGGGCCGGACTACCCCGATTGTGGCCTATACCTCGGAGCCGCCCTATATTGCCCAGGGCAAGATCGAAAAGGTGGGCATGCAGGGGTTGCTGCCGAAGCCCTGTACCCCACCGGAGCTGCTGGTGGCAGTGGGCGACTATCTGCGGCGTGGGGCGCCGGCTCCGGTCGTGGCCTATGCGGGCAAAAGGGTATTGGTGGTGGATGATACGGCGTTCAACCGGCTGTTCGTCAAAGAGACGCTGGAGAAAGTCGGCATCGAGGTTATGGAGGCGGCGGGGGGAGAGGCGGCCATTGCGGCGCTGGCGGGGCGCTCCTATGATCTGGTATTGATGGATATCCAGATGCCGGGGATGGACGGCCTGGAGGCGACGCGCCGGCTGCGCGCCGACCGGACTTTGCCCCGGAGCTTACCCATCATCGGATTGAGCGGGAAATCGGGCGCGGAGCAGATCCGCGCGGCCCAGGCAGCGGGGATGGACGACTATCTGGTCAAACCGATCGACTCGGCGCTATTATTGCAGAAGGCAGGGGAATGGCTCTCCTCTGCTCCTCTCCCGGATACGGGCAAATCACCAGGGGCTCTGCCGATGAAAGGGTACGCACAACCACCCGCGCTCGATCTCGACCTGGGCGCCCAACGCTTGGGTGTGGATCGCAACCAACTCGAAACCAGGTTTTTCCCCACCCTGCTACAGGATCATGAGGATATCCCCCAGCGGGTCCGGGAGGCCCAGGCAGCGGGTGATTATCGGGCGGTTCAGGGCTGGGTCCACAAGGTCGCGGGGCTCTATTTCTATCTCGGGGCCGACGCACTCCATGCGCAGACGAAAGCGCTGGAGGATAGGCTCGAGGGTGAAGGGATAGCGCCGACGGAGGCGATCGAGGCGTTCGCCGATCGGTTGCAGACGACGCTGGATGTGGTCCGGCGTCTGGGCAGTGGCTCAGTTTGAAAATTTTATGCTTGGCCGCTCACTTTCCGGCCCATTTAACGCTAGGACGCAATGGCGCCAAGACGCAAAGATTCTTTGTTCTTTCTTGGCGTCCTTGCGTCATTGCGTTGGCTCTTTATGGATTCCGGACTGCTAACGATCATAGCAGGGTTCCAGCGGACGTTTTGGAGTGCGGCGGCAACCTTACCCCGATGCTTACCGGAACCTACAGCCCTAAGCATAAGCCGGGGGTCGGTCAAGTGGCACGATCCTGCCGCCGCTTTGGATTGGACCAGGCATCCGTCCCCAACAAAGGTGATGCGGCCAGGGGAAAGCGCCGTCGCCGCGGCGCGGGTGGAACCGAAGGGCCCGG
>NZ_FLUY01000284.1 GCF_900092655.1 Candidatus Thiosymbion oneisti | reverse complement strand
TTCGGCTGGCTCCCCACGCTCCAGCGTGGGAGCAAATCCCGACGCTCCAGCGTCGATTAAGCGCCTCGGTAGGCTAAC
>NZ_FLUY01000215.1 GCF_900092655.1 Candidatus Thiosymbion oneisti | reverse complement strand
GCGCGTCATCGGCTTCATCCGGCCCACTGAGCATCGACCACCGCATTGACGCTTGGCGGAATAGAAAATAGTTAGTAAAAATAGAGGCTTA
>NZ_FLUY01000813.1 GCF_900092655.1 Candidatus Thiosymbion oneisti | reverse complement strand
CTCCTTAAGGACCTGAAGCGGTTTCCGGAGTTCTTCCCCGAATACCGGGGCTACCGCCTGTTCGGAGCGGTTGCCGCCTTAAGTATAGACGAATCCGCGGATCGGTATGCCTATCGCCAAGGGCTGTTCGTACTGACCCTGGGGCGCGAGGGGCTGGTTATCCTGCGCAATGATGACGCCTTCCGGCCAAAGGATTTTGCCGCCGGCCCGGTCGGTGAATGTTGAAGACCAAAGACCCTCCTCCATGAACGATGACCAATTGCTGCGCTACAGCCGCCAGATCATGCTGCCGACGGTGGGTGTCGAGGGGCAGGAACGGCTGCTCAGGGCGCGCGTGCTGGTGGTGGGGCTCGGCGGATTGGGCTCACCGGTGGCTATCTACCTGGCCGCGGCGGGGATCGGGACCCTGGTGGTCGCGGATTTCGACACCGTCGACCTGTCCAACCTCCAGCGTCAGATCCTGCATACCAGCGCGCGCATCGGGATGCCGAAGGTGGACTCTGCCCGGCAGACCCTACAGGCCATCAATCCGCAGGTCAGGATCGAAGGATTCAAGGGCAGTATCGACGCGAACACCCTGCCCGCCTTGCTCGCCGGGGTGGACGCGGTCGTCGATGGTTGCGATAACTTTACCACCCGCTTCGCCGTCAATGAGGCCTGTTTCCGGGTGGGTGTGCCCCTGATCTCCGGGGCCGCCATCCGCACCGAGGGCCAAGTGGCCGTATTCTCGGGAATGCCCGGCGGTCCCTGTTATCAGTGCCTCTATCCGCGTGACGGCAGCCTGGACGAGACCTGTGCCGCCACTGGGGTGCTCGCCCCGGTGGTGGGCATCGTCGGCAGTATCCAGGCCACCGAGACCCTCAAGCTCCTCACCGGCGCGGGCGATCCCCTGTTCGGGCGGCTGCTGCTGCTGGACGCCATGACCATAGAGTGCCGCACTGTCCGAGTCACTGCCGATCCGGATTGCCCCGTATGTGGTGTCCGACCATCCGCGGCACAATCAGGCCGTGCCGATTCCTGATCCGCGGGCTAGATCCTTAAGGAACTGTTTGGTTGAAACGGATCCTGGCGTCGTGTTGCGTTACGCCGCGTTCGATGCCGTGCCCGTCGGGGCGCGGTCCTGGGTTATTTGGTGTTGGTTGTGGGATCTGACGTGTTGGGTTACGGCGCGTTCAGTCCTGTCGCTGTGCTTCGGGATCGGACAGCGCGCCTAACCCAACCTACACTTAAAGCAAGGTCCGCGCGGCCAGGCCAGGTGGGGGATAATGTAGGTGTAGGTTGCGTTAAGACGCCGGCACTGGCCTAGCCGTAGATCAACGAGCCTTGGTGCGTCGAACGCAACACGTCAAACCCTGTCCCGACGCAGGAGGGATCTTTCTTGTCCCGACATAGGAGGAATCTTTTCCCTCCGGACAACGCCGAATAATTCAGGATCGCACCCGCAAAAGGTAGCGCACGAAACCGGAATTCCGATTAGAATCCACATTGCAGCGTAGAGAATTGTCGCTGCGGGCGGGTCTTCTTGTCTGACTGTCCGGCCTCCGAGTCGCTGCAGGTGGTCTGAAGGCTTGGCCCTACCTAATTGTTCCAGAAGAGGATTTTTCAATGTACAAGTCTGTAACCATGAGTGCCCTCGCCTCCGTGCTCGCGTTTGGTCTGGCTACCTCCGGCAACGCGCTTGCCGCCAAGAAGGGGTTCGAGAAGTGCTACGGCGTCGCCAAGGCCGGGATGAACGACTGTGGGGCCAAGGGCCATTCCTGCGCTGGTCAGGCCAAGAAGGACAAGGATCCGAAGGAGTGGGTCTATGTGCCCAAGGGGACCTGCAAGAAGTTAGCCGACGGTAAGCTAAAGGACAAGAAGGATGACAAGTACAAGGACAAATACAAAGACAAGGAGCTGAAAGAGAAGGAAAAGGAACTGAAGGAGAAGAAGGAAGAGGAG
Source organism: Candidatus Thiosymbion oneisti (assembly GCF_900092655.1). Taxonomy (GTDB): domain Bacteria; phylum Pseudomonadota; class Gammaproteobacteria; order Chromatiales; family Chromatiaceae; genus Thiosymbion; species Thiosymbion oneisti. Next base: position 7,170 of record NZ_FLUY01000813.1, on the reverse strand, counting down.
ACAGGGGGGCTCAAGAAGATCTTCGATGATACGAAGGAAGCCCTGGGGATAGATAAGGACAAGTAAGGACTCCAACGGCGGGTGGCCGTTCAGCGGCCACCTGCTCCGTGAGTCGACTACCTCCCGGAGGAGGTCCCCCCGCCCGCAGTCCGTTTGCCTGAAAGACAAGGAGTCATCATGTCTCAACCCGGCATCATCTTCCGTGCCTTCGACCGCTGTACCGGTTTTTTCACCTTCCTAAGTCCGCTCTTCGATCTCACCGTTCGGCTCTGGGTAGCCCAGGTCTTCTTCATGTCCGGTCTGACCAAGATCCAGAGCTGGTCCGGCACCTTGGGGCTTTTCAAAGACGAGTACGAGGTTCCCTTGCTGCCGCCGGCGGTCGCGGCCGTTCTGGGTACCGCTGCCGAGCTGACCCTGCCGATCCTGATCGCGATCGGCCTGGCTACGCGGCTCTCGTCGCTGGCCCTGTTCCTGTTCAACCTCGTCGCCGTCTATGCCTATGGCAGCTTCTTGTTCTCCGACGACGGTGCCGCGGGGCTGCAGCAACATATCCTGTGGGGCGCCCTCTTGGCGATGCTCGTCTTCCACGGTCCGGGCAAGCTGTCGCTGGATCATTTGATTTTGCGCCGCTATCGCTGATGGATCGCCGTGCCTTCCTTGCCTCCACCGGGGCCCTTCTGTCCGCCGGGGCGCTCGCGCGTCTCGAGGCCTTTGCCGCGGCAGAGCCGGCAACCCTGTCCGGCGCCGGCATCGAGCCGGAAGGCTGGCACACCCTGGGCCTGGTCCAGGAGCACCTGTTCCCGTCGGAGGCCCAGGCCCCCGGCGCGCGCGAAGTCAATGCCCTGAGCTATCTCCGGTTCGTAATGGGTTGGCAAGGGACCGATCCTGCAGAACCGCGGATCCTGCGCTCAGGTTTGGACCGGCTCCGCGAGATCGCGGCGCAAACCGCAGGCGGCACCTTCGCGGCGCTTAGTCCGTCCGCTCGCGAGCGGGCCCTGCGCACTTTGGAGGCCGAGGAGGGCGGCACCGAGTGGCTCCTGCTGGTGCTCGATTACCTGTTCGAGGCCCTGCTTGCCGATCCGATCTACGGGGGCAATCCGGACGGGATCGGCTGGCGCTGGCTCCGGATCGAGCCGGGACACCGACGCCCTGGATTGGGTCAGCGGTATTTCGAGCTACGGGCGTAGGTGTTGGATCCCTCAAGGATCCTGGTTTAGGGAATTACCGCGATGGGTATCCATAACGACTACAAACAGTTGACAAAGGCCGAACGGGACTTCATCGCATCATACCCCTTTGCAGCGTGGGCCTTCAGGAAGGCGGCGGAGAAGGCATCCGAAGAAGCGCAGCGTCGGTTTCCTGGACCAGGCCTCCACAATAGACGTGGTGACGCCTTTCGGCACTGCTACTGGAATGCACTGATGGTGAAGGCGGTAAACGCCGAACTTGCGAAGGCGTTTGCCGATGCACACGAGGAGCGCGCGGGACAGCCGGCACGCGAGAAGAAAATGGATCTGCACAATAATGCGGTGGGCCGTGAGATCGGAAAGATCTACCGGCGCAGTAGCGACAAGCGGATTGCTAATGCGTGCGTTGCCGCGCTGAATGCTGGCCGCCTGAGGATCTTGTGATGCTTGTCGGCTCGAGTGGCCTCGCACGACTCGGCAACGGGTACGTTTGCCGGCTTTTTGCCTTGATGCTGTGCAGCAGTCTGAGCGCCGGTTGCGGTAACGTCAACGCCGACCTCCTGCAACAGATTGGGGCGACGGTGCAGGCTCGTCTCGCCGATACAAGGCCGTTACGCTTGGTTGATGTAACCTCGTTTACGTGGGATCGCGTCGCTGTCTTTCCGCCCTACACACCGCGCGCCCTGGTCGAGCGGACGCTCGGTACCTCCGTCCCTTCCGGGGCCGTTGCGATCGAGCGGCGTGACGATGTCTGCCTCCTGGTATTTCTGCGCGCCGGGAAGGTAACGGAGTGGACCCTCCTGCCCCGCAATCTCGGCGATCTGAGCGAGAGTGGTGTGTTGGCGTCGCTCACGCCCGAGACTGCAATATTTCGTGTGGCCGAGGTTGATCGCGGCGAACCCTGGATATTGCTGATTCCAGCCGCCCCGCCGGTAAACTCGCCGTAGCTACCATTCCGCGGGAAGAGCGAATCAGCACCCTGATGGGTTAATCATCCGGCTATAAAAGGGGTTGTTAACCCATGCAATAGCGATGGAAAAATTAATAATCTCAATACTCTCAATAATGCTGAGCACTTGTGCATGCGCAGATACCGAAGCAATCAGGATAAAAAATAAAACTATTTTGCTGAACACGGAAAATTGCAGTATCGAGGTCAATGGTAAAAAGTCGAATCTGGCGTTGAATCGGAACTGTTTCTTTATCAAGAAAAGCAATTCTGAAGAAATACGAATCGAATATTATAAGGATATACTTTCTTACGTGCTGCTTGTGGTAGGAACTTCAGTCGGAAATATGCCTGATTTCCCTTTAACACAATCAAGGAAGGACTGTGGCAGTCAGCTGCAGGCCATAAAAATCTCCAATATCGGTAATATTTCTTTATCCAGAGTAATATCTGATACGATTACCTGTGCCGGTATTGGTGTGGACGAAAAAGAATTTTGGATATTAGCTCATTACTAAGCGTAGCGCGAGAAAGGTCACAACCGATTTTCAGAAAAGAAAAGCAACAGATAATAATTATTGACAAGTGACATTGCCAACTCCACTGTTTATTAAATGTCAATAGCCCCTGGCTCGTTTTTTAGCCGCAAATGGACGCAAATTAAATCGGCTCCGATCTGTGTTGATTCGCATTCATTGGCGGCCGAAAGCGGAGCTGCCAAGATTCAGATTGAGTATGGGAAAATGATTCGGTAGCTTCAATCTATCCGCAGATTACGCAGATTCTCGCAGACCCAAAACGAAATAATCTGTGAAAATCTGCGTCATCTGCGGACAGAAAAGATATCGTGATCTTTTGCAACCGATTCGCGTTAATTCGCGTTCATTTGCGGCTAAAAAGACATCTCTCTCATAACCACAATCCAGCTGTCTGCATTCTTTGGGTACTGATTTGAATAGTCACTCATGAACCAGGATTTCGATGTCTGTGTCATCGGCAGCGGGGCCGGGGGTGGTCCCGTGGCCTTGACCCTCGCCCGTGCCGGCTACTCGGTGGTGGTCTTGGAGAAGGGGCCCTGGTTCCGGGAGCAGGACCTATGCAAGGACGAGCTGACCTGTTGCCGGCGTTGGATCTACACCCCGGACCCGCGCCACGAGCCCCAGATCGTGGAGACCGAGGACGATCAGGGCGGGTGGCAGGAGAGCAGCACCTACCGCTCGTCCTGGACCTTCTGGAACGGCAACTGCGTCGGCGGCTCCAGCAACTTCATGAGCGGCTACTTCCATCGCCTGAAGCCGATGGACTTCCGCCTGCGCGAGCTCTTCGGCCCGGTCGCGGGCGCCAATCCGGTCGATTGGCCCATCACCTACGAGGACCTGGAGCCCTACTATAGTCGGGTCGAAGAGGAAGTAGGGATCTCCGGGCGGGTCACGCCCCATCCGTATCTGGAGCCGCGCAGCCGACCGGATTTCCCCTTTCCGCCGCTCGCCGAGCATCCGCTGGCGGGCCTGATCGACCAGGCGGCCACCGGGCTCGGCTATCACCCCTTTCCCACCCCGCGGGCCATTTTGCCCTATGCCGCTAAGAGCCGGGGCGGCTGCTCCTATAACGGCGGGCGCTGCGGCAGCACCGGCTGCTCCACCGGCGCCAAGGGCAGCTCCCGCGCCGCGCTGCTCGACCAGGCGGTGACCACGGGCCGCTGTGAGATCCGTCCCCACGCCATGGTCAGCCGGTTGGTGAGCGATCCCGCTGGCCGGCTGACGGGGGTGGAGTATTACGACCGGGGTGGGCGCCTCCAGCGACTCGATGCCGGCATCTATGTGGTGGCCTGTCAGGCCATCGAGAGCGCGCGGCTGCTGCTCGGTTCCGTCGGACCCCGCCATCCGCGAGGGCTCGCCAACGGCAGCGGCCAAATCGGGCGCAACCTGCTCTTCGCCGGGGGCGGCGCGGCCTCGGGGCGGCTGGTCTATGCCCGGCTCCCGGAGGCCCAGGCGGCGACACTCAAGGACTCGCGTACCTTCGTCAACCGGGCGTTGCAGGATTGGTACCGAATCGACGATCCCAAGTTCGGTCCACCGGCCAAGGGGGGCACCATCGACTTCGTGCACCGGCACCCGGCACCCATCGCCCGCGCCCACGATCAGGCCCAGGGCCCGGACGGACTGCGCTGGGGCCTGCCGCTCAAGCGCCGGCTGGAGTCCCACTTCCGCGACGGCATCTACATCAAGGTGGAGGCCTTCTGCGATTGGATGCCGGTCGACGATTGCTTCGTCCGTCTCGACCCCAAGCTCAAGGACAAGTGGGGACTGCCGGTAGCGCGCATCCGTACCGGCTTTCACGTCCGGAACCTCGAGGTCGGCTGGTATCTGACTACCAAGGGGGCGGAAGTGCTGAAGCGGATGGGGGCCGAGGACGTACTGCACTTCGCCTCCGGCGCTCCGCCCACCAATCTGGTTGCCGGCACCTGCCGCTTCGGCGCCGACCCGGCGACCTCGGTGCTCGATCGGGATTGCCGCGCCCATGAGGTGGAAAACCTGTTCGTCACCGACGGCAGCTTCATGCCCACCGGCGGCAGCGTGCCCTACACCTGGACCATCTACGCCAATGCCTTCCGGGTCGCCGACCGGATCGTCGCCCAGCTGGGCGGGCCGAAACGGGCGGGTGACGGCACGGGCCGGGAGCCGGTCTGACTTGGGCGTTCGTAGCGGCCGTGCCGATCCGTGATCCACGCAGCAGCAGACCCCTAACAAGGCTTAGCCTCAGACCGACGAGGCATGAATTTTTTTGTGCGGTGCGGATAACAACCGGAAAGAGAACCACGGATGAACATGAACGGACACGAATTCCACCGGCCCCAAAAGCCCCTCTCCCTTGAGAGGGTGTCGCAAAAGCCCGTCGGTGGGCGGTTGCGGGGCGGAAACGGAATAACCTGATCTCCCGTTTCCTTTTTTCTTCTGCATCACACCAAGACACCAAGCCACAAAGGGGTATAAAGGATTGAGAGAAGAACGCCGGAAATCGAGGAGAATGCTTCGTGTCTTGGTGGCTTGGTGTGAGAAAACTGAAACAAGACCAAGCGGCGGGATGCGCTGCGCTTTCCCGTCCGACTTGAGTCGCACCCATTACGACACCTTCCTTGAGGGAGAGGGGTTGGGGAGAGGGAGAAACGAAACCAATCCCACACGCGCTTTTTCGTGCAGGGCATAAACTCGACTCATTTGCAAAGATGCAGGTCCCTCGAGGAATCCTGGCCCGGCTGGCCCTGGCCGTCGCGGCCATCGGTCTGTTCCTGGTGGGCTACTACTGGGGAAACCAATACCAGCGCGCCACCTCGACTCCCCTCGCAATCGAAGGGGTCCTGATCCGACCGGCCCGCCCGCTTCCCGAGTTCACACTCCGAGACACAGCCGGGCAGCCCTTCACCACCGAGCATTTGGTGGGGCACTGGACCCTGCTATCCTTCGACGATCCAAACCAAGCCCTCGGCCAGCCAGCGGTCACGCGCATGATCGAGATACACAACCGCCTGGCGGACAATCCCGACCTCCAGGAGCGGCTTCTGCTCGTACTTGCGACCCAGCCTGAGGATTCGACCCCGGCGTTGGACTTCGACCGCTTGTCTCCGGTGCTTAGGCCCCTGTCGGGCACGGCCGGAGAGATGCAACGCCTGCGGACGGCCCTGGGAATGCCGGTGCAGGCAACTACCCCAGCCGCGGACCAAGCGATTCCCTGCTACCTGATCGGACCCTCGGGTCGACTGTTGGCCCTGTTTCCAAGCGCCCAAACGCCCGCATCCATCGCCTCTGACCTGGCCGCCATCGCCGCCCATGACGAGACCCTGAGCCCCGATCATGATTGACAGACCACTGCGCTGGTATCACCGCCTCTACGTGGGTATCCAGTACCTGTTGCCCCATCACCTACTCTCGGCCCTCATGTTGCGGGTCACCAGGGTCCGCTGGCGACCGGTCAAGGACCTGCTCATCGGCACCGTCGTCCGCTACTATGGGGTGGACATGACCGAGGCCCGGGAGCCCGACCCCAGGGCCTATGCCAGCTTCAACGCCTTCTTCACCCGGCCCCTACGGCAGGACGCCCGCCCCATCGCCATGCAGGAAGACGCCGTGGCCTGCCCGGTGGACGGGACCCTGAGCCAGCTCGGCACCATCGACGGTGGCCGCGTCTTTCAGGCCAAGGGATATGACTGCTCACTCCCGGAGCTGCTGGGGGGGCGTCAGGACTGGGCGCAAAGGTTCGACGGCGGGGTATTCGCCACTATCTATCTCTCCCCCCGGGACTACCACCGGGTACACATGCCCGTGGATGCTACCCTGGGGGAGATGATCCGTGTCTCCGGACGGCTGTTCAGCGTCAACCCGGTCACCACGGCCCTGGTGTCACGATTGTTCGGCCGCAACGAGCGGGTACCCTGCCTGTTCGAGACAGGATGCGGCCCCATGGCCCTGATCCTGGTAGGGGCCATCTTCGTCGGCAGCATGGAGACCGTATGGGCAGGCCAGGTCACGCCCATCGGCATCCGTAGGCCCGGTCCGGCCCACGAGGGAGAGATGGTCATCCGTTTGGACAAGGGCGCGGAGATGGGGCGCTTCAACATGGGCTCCACCGTCATTCTGCTCTTTGGACCGGGCAGGATCACATGGGACCCAGGACTCAAACCCGGTGCTCGCCTGCGCATGGGGCAGCGAATCGGACAGATCCATGAACACGCCCCAGACCAATGCCATTAAGTTAGCTGTTGGCCGCTTGTCGTGGTGGGCCGGAATACGAAAGAGAAAACTCCGAATCGCGCGAATCCACGCGAAAATTGATTCGCGCCGGCTTGCATGATTCCTGGGTCGTGTTGACCTTTAGAAAGTCCGCACAGCGGATAGAAGGTCCGCACAGCGGACCCTACACTAACCAATTGATCGAGGCTCTTTATGGATTCCGGACTGCTTTGGAGTGCGCCGGCAAAGCGGCGCGGCCGCATCGAACCTCAGTCATGGGGGATACCAGCAGTGTTTGCCGGGAATC
>NZ_FLUY01000214.1 GCF_900092655.1 Candidatus Thiosymbion oneisti | reverse complement strand
TGACGCTGGAGCGTCTGGATTTGCTCCCACGCTGGAGCGTGGGAGCCAGAGGCTGATTTGTGGGGATACTTCAGGGTTAATCCTGTACTATTTGGTTAGCGATCCTAACATGCTGTTACCCTGAAAGTCGCCGCAACCACCCTCCGAAGGCGGCGGATACAACAAACACATCATGGACGACACCACAGGCGGGGATCTGATCCGTGAGCATGGTCAATTCAATACCGTGCCTCGGCGCGTGCTTCGAGACTTGCGAGCAGCGTTTCCAAGATATCGAGTGCCCCGCCCATCAACAGACGCACCTGTTTTGCGCTCAATCCTCGGGCGGTGGTTTCGCGGTTGTCCGAGACGACCTTAAGTACTTGCACCAGCCCGGTACTAGCGTATCGGCAGGCGGTGGGGAAAAAGCCGCTTGCTTCCATGTCGACCATACCCTTGTGCCGGTAGCCCGGATCCGGCCGGTCCAAGGTCAGTAGATCGTCGGCAGGGCAAGGCCGCTCCTGCGGGAGGAGCGGGTGCCGGACATGACCTGAGCCCGCGTCCGTTATGCTGCGCGCGAGCAGCACTTCGCCGACCTGCCGCTCGGCGTGTCCCGCGACGCCGAGGTTTACCCAGATCGCCGCTTGCGAGGAGTTGCCCAAGGTAGCGAGCAAATCAGTCCCCGCGGCCGCTGCGAGCTTGCCCAGCCCGGTGACAACCAGGGCGATCCGTCCGTGCCGGTAAAGGGGGAAACCAAGGTCCGCTTGTACGCGCGCCAGACCGAACCGGGAAATGACCGGCTTGGCCTCTGCCGGAAGGGCGACGACGAGGTTGATCACAGACACGGGCACGCGGGAGAGACTTGTCTACAGCCTCCTGTAAATCTTGATAATCCTGTCAATCCTGTACTATTCGGGCTCCGCTCACGATCGGCATTGCCATCGAAATCGACCCCTGCCAGTAGCCCCGGTGGGCACAGCCCACCCTACAGCCGGAAGCGATTTACACGCCCTCGCCTTGGCCCCGGTGCGCACCGGGAACGGCATGTCAGGAGTTGCCCAGCTCCACTAATATCCGCCCGTGGGTCTGGCCTGCCAGCATGGACCCGAAAACGTCGGGGAGTCCCTCCAGGCCGATGGTGGAGGTCAGGATCCGCTCCAGGTGCGGTGGCCGCCAGTCCGTCGCCAGCAGGGTCCAGAGTTGGGTGCGTAACTGATGCGGCACATGGACGGAATTGATGCCCAGTAGGCTCGCCCCGCGCAGGATGAAGGGCATGACGGTGGTATTGAGCTCGGAGCCGCCGGCCAACCCGATGCTCGCGATATTGCCCGCGGGCTTGATGGTACGTGTGATCCGGGTCAGCATCTCGCCGCCCACAGTATCCAGGGCGCCACCCCATAGGGCCTTCTCCAGGGGACGCTTCCCGCCCGGTAGCTCGTCGCGTCCGAGGATCCGCGCCGCACCCAGCTCCCGCAGCCAGCCATACAACTCCTGCTTACCGGACACGGCCACCGGCTCGTAGCCCAGGTGCCTGAGGATGTCGATGGCGATCGCGCCGACCCCCCCGGTGGCGCCGGTAACCAGCACCGGCCCCAGATCAGGCCGCTGGTCATTGACCTGCATGCGGTGGATCGCCAGGGCGGTAGTAAAGCCGGCGGTTCCCAGGATCATGGCGTTGCGTGGGTCCAGGCCCGGCGGCATGGGGACCACCCAATCGCCGGGGACCTCCAGGTACTCCGCATATCCCCCGTCGTGGTCGAAACTGAGGCCGTACCCGGTCACGAGCACTGGATCGCCCGGCGTGAAGCGCCCGTCACCGGAGACATCCACGATACCCGCCGCGTCGACGCCGCCCACCAGGGGGAAGGTCGCGAGGATTTTGCCCTGGCCGGTACCGGCTAGGGCGTCCTTGTAGTTGACGCTGGAGTAGGCGACCCGGATCAGTACCTTACCTGCGCCGGGAGCGGGGACCGAAAGCGCCTCGATCCCGGCCCGATAGCCGTCGTCGTGCCGGATGCGAAATGCCTTGTAGGTAGTCATATCAATCGGCCCATATCAATCGGGAAGGCCAGGGTCAGGGCGACCGAAAACATCGTTACTTCCTAAGATCTCTCCCTTGGGTCGAGATGATAAGCAGTGGTGATCATTCAGTGATCTGGATTCCATGCTCCCTCAACAAGCGCACTAAGTCCCCTTCAGCCAGACTTTCCACCAGCTTGCTCCACTCGCTATCGAATAGATCCTGCAAGGCCTTCATCTTCTTGTCCGTTTCCAGAAACATGCGGTCCATCTCTTGAAACTCGTTAGAACGTAGGATGCGGTGAGTAACACGAACCGCATCGAAGCGAACCGGCACGTTATCAATGCAGTTCGCTACCTGTCTGCGTCCCTGCACGCAGGCAGAGGCTCACCGCACCCTACGCGGGTTCAGACTCTATGTCCTCTGCCTCATCACACGGATCCCTGCGGACTGTGGTGGCGGACGATATCCGATAGTGATTTCGTTTCGTGGTTCAGTGCCTCCATATATGCTTTGTACGTGTACATCATGGAGACAATCGCCATCGCAGCTCCAATGAAAACGCCGACGGCGTGGCCGTTGAGACCTGTCACCCCACCAAGGAATTTGACGGTTGCGCTTGCTTCTCCCACCCCAATGCCTGGCACACAGACGATGATTAGATATATCCCTAAGACGAGCACGGCAAGATTGAAGACGACACAAACTCCTCCAACAATCAGTTTGACTGTCTGTTTGTCCATTCTGACCTCCTAGAATCGAGAGTCTAGCCGCCTAACAACTGACGTTCGGCGGCGCAAGTCATCAGGCGGCAACCGCCGCTCTTGCCTGCTCGGCCAGGGCCGCGAAGCCTGCTTTGTCGTGATAGGCGATATCGGCCAGGACGCCCGCAGCGAACCGCATCAACCCCCATAAAGGCACCTTGAAAAATAGGTATTTTCAGCGATCAGACGACTCTAACCTGTTGCTTATTCAAGCATGCCGTTGACGAAAAAGGTGCCCGTAATCGAATCCCGAAAGCGCGTGCGCGATGTCGGACACGGGCCATCCGGCGATGCGGTTCGCGCC
>NZ_FLUY01000760.1 GCF_900092655.1 Candidatus Thiosymbion oneisti | reverse complement strand
GAGACTGTGAAAGTATTCGCTTTTCCCGAAAGCGGTGGGATGAAGTTACCATATTCCACGCTGAATTCCATATCACGTGGGACTGAGGAGAAAGA
>NZ_FLUY01001273.1 GCF_900092655.1 Candidatus Thiosymbion oneisti | reverse complement strand
GTCATGGACAGGACCGCTGATCCAGATCGGCTCAGCCAGCTTGGCGCGGCGCTGGGGAGGCTAGACAAGCAACTGCCGGCCGCGCAGGCCCAGGCGGGTGCCTTGCGCCTGGTGGAGGTTATGGACACCACCACCGATCCGTGGCAGCTCAGCCGGCTCGGTGAGGCGCTGGGCA
>NZ_FLUY01000213.1 GCF_900092655.1 Candidatus Thiosymbion oneisti | reverse complement strand
CGGCGTATAACTTGCTGTTATTGTTGAGAAAAGGCTACCTGTTCCGTCATCGGTCATCGTGCTACCGACTGTCGTCCTCTTCGACCAATCTGGAATCCATAAAGAGCCTAAATATTAACCACCACCCGATAATCACCCCCGTAGCTGTGAAGCGGTAGTGCCGTAGGATGCGGTGAGCGCGGTAGGTCTTACAGGATAGCACCACGCGGAGGCGCGAACCGCATCGATGGACGCCTGCAGCGAACCGCATCAACCCCCATAAAGGCACCTTGAAAAATAGGTATTTTCAGCGATCAGACGGCTCTAACCCGTTGCTTATTCAAGCATACCGTTGACGGAAAAGGTGCCCGTAATCGAATCCCGAAAGCGCGTGCGCGATGTCGGACACGGGCCATCCGGCGATGCGGTTCGCGCC
>NZ_FLUY01000307.1 GCF_900092655.1 Candidatus Thiosymbion oneisti | reverse complement strand
AGAGGCTGTCTAAAAACTAACCTATTGATTTTCTACGGGCATTGATTTTCGGCTGGCTCCCCAGGCTCCAGCGTGGGAGCAGACCT
>NZ_FLUY01001571.1 GCF_900092655.1 Candidatus Thiosymbion oneisti | reverse complement strand
CTGGCTATCGGGTAAAACCTGAATGCCGAGTTGCCGGTCCAAATGGTCATCAGTCAGGCTGAGTTTTCTCGTTCCCAG
>NZ_FLUY01000748.1 GCF_900092655.1 Candidatus Thiosymbion oneisti | reverse complement strand
GCGCGGAGCTTCCGCGTTCCCACGCAGCGCGTGGGAACGAGAGAATCAGCTGGATAGTAGGGTCCGCTGCGCGGACCGCTTAGGTGCCGCGGACATTCAACATGTGAAAACAGGCGGTCAGGGTTAAATGTCAACAGACCCTGATAGGAGATCCTTTCCCATGAGACACATCATTTCCGTCCTGCTGGAGAACGAGGCCGGTGCCCTGTCCCGCGTCGCGGGTCTGTTCTCCGCCCGCGGTTACAACATCGAGTCCCTCACGGTAGCGCCCACGGATGACCCCTCCCTGTCGCGCATGACCCTGGTCACGGCCGGTGACGAGGACATCATCGAGCAGATCAAGAAGCAGCTCAACAAGCTCATCGATACCATCAAGCTGCTCGATCTCTCCGAGGGCCCCCATATCGAGCGTGAGCTGCTGATGGTCAAGGTCCGCGCCGAGCGGGCGGACCGCGAGGAGCTCAAACGCCTGGTGGACATCTTCCGCGCCAAGATCATCGACGTCACCGACATCAGCTTCGTGGTCGAGCTCACCGGCGCCGCGGAGAAACTGGACGCCTTTATCGATGCCGTGCCCGCAGGGCTCATCACCGAGGTCGTCCGGACCGGACCCTCCGGCATCTCCCGCGGCGCTCAGGGGCTGACACTTTGAGTGCCCGGTAGCTATACCGCCACACGGCACAATCTGCGTATTTCGCTCCCTCTCCCTCCGAGGGTGTCGCAACAGCCCCGCTCCCGGTCTCTGGTTCCCACGCAACGCCTGGGAACGAGAACACTCAGCCTGACTGATGACCATTTGGACCGGCAACTCGGCATTATCCCAGGGGCCGACAGAATGTCGGCGATCCCAG
>NZ_FLUY01001405.1 GCF_900092655.1 Candidatus Thiosymbion oneisti | reverse complement strand
CGGCGTTCGAGCCGGCCCTGCTGCTCAAACTTTATCTTTACGGTTATCTCAAGCGGGTGCGGAGTTCCCGGCGTTTGGAGCACGCGTGTCGGCGCAACCTGGAGTTGATCTGGTTACTGGAGGGCTTGGTCCCGAGCTACCGTACCATCGCTGAGTTTCGACGGGTCAACGGGAACGCC
>NZ_FLUY01001507.1 GCF_900092655.1 Candidatus Thiosymbion oneisti | reverse complement strand
TGAGGTTGCCGCCGCACTCCAAAACGTCCGGTGGTACCCTTCCATGATCGTTGGCAGTCCGGAATCCATAAAGAGCCAA
>NZ_FLUY01000013.1 GCF_900092655.1 Candidatus Thiosymbion oneisti | reverse complement strand
TGCTGATCGGCGTTGGCGGTTAGCCTACCGAGGCGCTTAATCGACGCTGGAGCGTCAGATCCCTCCTCCGTCGGGACCAGGTC
>NZ_FLUY01000300.1 GCF_900092655.1 Candidatus Thiosymbion oneisti | reverse complement strand
GAAAAAACGTGAAGTATGCGGCATATTTTTGCGCTTTTCCTTAACTTAATGGCAGTGACGCTCCAGCGTGGGAACGCA
>NZ_FLUY01001596.1 GCF_900092655.1 Candidatus Thiosymbion oneisti | reverse complement strand
CAATCCTGAATGATTCGGCGCGGTTTGGGGGGAAAGATCCCTCCTGCGTCGGGACAGGGTTTGACGGGTTGCGTTTCGACGCCCAACGGCTCGTTGAGCGACGGCCAGGTCCGTACCGGCGTCTCAACGCAACCTACACCCAGGTTACCCCCGCGCGGCCGGCCCGCGCGGCCTCGCGTTAAGTGTAGGTTGGGTTAGGCGCGCGGTTCGATCCCGAAGCCCAGTGACAGGGCT
>NZ_FLUY01000197.1 GCF_900092655.1 Candidatus Thiosymbion oneisti | reverse complement strand
CTTGAACCATTTCGTCCGTTACATTCCCTGTTGTCCAGGCACCATACCCTATCGCCCAAAAATGCTTTCCCCAATATTAGCTCTGGGAATTCGCTTTGAAGAAGACGTGATGACCTTCCTTTAACCCGCTTTACAAAATCGCTTATTGATAAC
>NZ_FLUY01001410.1 GCF_900092655.1 Candidatus Thiosymbion oneisti | reverse complement strand
AGCGTCAATGCGGTGGTCGATGCTCAGTGGGCCGGATGAAGCCGATGACGCGCCTTGACGCCGGTTTTGGCGCTTCCGAGGCCCAAGAGCGCTCCCTGC
>NZ_FLUY01000212.1 GCF_900092655.1 Candidatus Thiosymbion oneisti | reverse complement strand
CCGTAGGATGCGGTGAGCGTGGTATACCGCTTCATGGATGGCATTGACGGCCGGCGCGAACCGCATCGCCGGATGGCCCGTGTCCGACATCGCGCACGCGCTTTCGGGATTCGATTACGGGCACCTTTT
>NZ_FLUY01001161.1 GCF_900092655.1 Candidatus Thiosymbion oneisti | reverse complement strand
CCAATGCCATTAAGTTAAGCGTTACCGACGCGGTTTGTGATCGATCGTGCGCTGTTTTTTTCGCCCTCACCCCAACCC
>NZ_FLUY01001790.1 GCF_900092655.1 Candidatus Thiosymbion oneisti | reverse complement strand
TGGCAGACGATCAGCGAGCCTTGGTGCGTCGAACGCAACACGTCAAACCCTGTCCCGACGCAGGAGGGATCTTTTCCCTCCCGACAACGCCAAATAATTCAGGATTGCTACCGTTCTTACCATCCATGGTATCTGGATTCCGGCAACAGTTACCGGAATGACGCGGTGGGGACTGAACGATTATCGGCATTAGGGTTCTGTCGGGCCGCTGAGCAAGGCCGTGAGCCTGCGCTGCCACCGGTGGGTCCAGAACCGGGCGGCGGCGGTCGGTCCTCCCCAATACAAGGCCAACAGGTCCAGATTCGAGAGGTGAGTTCCGAAATGCCGCGAGGCGGGTGGCGCAAAGGCACGGGCCGTCAGCTCACACACAAACTGCCGGATGGCCGCAGCCGGTAACACGCGGCCGATAGAGCTCCCACCGGAAATATCCTTGATGACGCCCTCGAGCGTCAGGATGCTCTTGCGATACAGGAGCAGCTCGCTGCTGAACTGCACGCCGGCCGCCAGCGAGGCCTCGTCCAACAACGACTGGGACCAGCGAAAGCCGGGGAACTTGCCGGCGTATAGTTTGCTGACCGCCTTATCCACAACGACACCTAGTGCCGAGGCGTTGACCGGGGTCTGCGCCAGGGCCTCGATCTCACGTGCGATGCGCTGCGGATCCAAGGTCAATGCACCCAGCAAGAGCTGCATCATGTGAATGCGCTCGACCTTGCCCAGATAGCCGGTAAGGCTCCAGTCCAGGACAGCAAGCCGCTCATCCTCGGTGAAGAAGAGATTGCCGGCATGGGGATCGGCGTGGAATATGGCCGTCTCCAGCGGGGTCCATACGGGCCGTGCGATCAGGGCCTCGATAACCGAATTCGCCAACCGCCGGCGTTGACGTGCTGAAAACACCTCCACATCGGTTACCTTCTGACCATAGATACGCTCCATGGCGGTGATGCGCGGCGTGCAGAATGGGAACAACGCCGGGATCTGAATGCTCCTCGCATCCTTATAAAACTCAGCAGCCTCCGCCAGGTGGCGCTGTTCATGGTCGAGGCGGATTTCCCCTGCGAGCAGCTCCCGGATGGTCGCCAGGGATTCGGCGTAATTCAGCGGTGGAATCCGATAGTATTCACAACGCTCGTCGATAAACTGGCCGAGCTTCGACCAGATTGCCAACTCCTCCTGCAGAGACTCCTCGATCCCCGGCTTAAGGACCTTGAGCACGCCGTTGGCTGGGCCGGAGGACTCCGCGGCAACCGACGTAAAAGGCACGACGACGGAAACGCTGGCCTCGGCCAGGGCAGTCGAGTCAAGCCGGAGCGCGCCCTCCGCATCCCCCAGCTCGCGCCGGATAACCTGCTTTACGGCATCCCCGTAAGTCGTCCCCGGCATGGTTTCGAGCGTCTGCAAGCGGCTGCGCAGCGCCCGGTCCAGCTTCCGGTTGCGGGCGACCACCTGTCCGAACTTGTGGAGGGTCGGACAGTGGAACAGCAGAGACGTCAGCCGTTGCGCCACACCGGCATCGCTGGGAAGGGCCTGCTGTTCGGTCAGGATAGCGGTCAGCCGAGGGGTGGACAGATGCCGGAGAAAAAAGGCCAGGGCATCCGCTACCAGGGGCCGGTAGTCGGCATAGACCTCCGGCACCAGCGGTGTGATATCAACCCCCCAGGTGTTTTGGCCTGCTGGATTCGCTTTGCTCAACGGCTTGCTTCTCCCTGCCTATTTCGACTTCGCCTACGGAAAACCCCGTGGGGAGGATCTTTTTATACACGCCTGCCCTACCGGTGGCTGTTTTCCCTTTTCAATCCACAGATTACACAGATTTTCGCAGATTTTTTCTTCTTTTATCTGTGGAAATCTGCGTAATGTGAATTCGCGCAGGGCCTCCAGGTCATGTTGCCGATAGATCAATGCCCCGATCGTCTCGAAGCTCCCGCGGTACTTCCCATCCGGGTAGAACCCACGCACCTGCGCCAGGTCTTCGATATGGATCGGCCGCCGCCGGGGATCCCGGTCGAACCGCCGTACCGCGTAGGCATGATCGCCCGTCCCGGTCCAAACCCGCTCGGGGAGGGCCTCGATTTGCTCACGATGGACCAATCGAGTCTCGGGGACCTGGATCCCCACGGCCCGCGCGAGCCTCATCATCGTCCATTCGTTACTCGAATACGAACCGGGTCAGGTTGTCGCGCCGGTGGAGGCGGCCGATGATCCGCTCGTAGAGATAGACATGAAACTGTTGCTCACGCGAGCCGGTCATCGCGTCCTTCCGCGGCATCATCGAGATCGTCGAGGTTGAGACTATCCAGCGGGGGCGTATCCTCATGGCCCGTTCCCGCCATGCGCGAGAGGAAACCGTCGACGGTGCGTGCGATTTTTTCTTGGCGTTGTTCCAGGAATCCGATCTTATCGCCCCCTGCCAGGGCAGCGACCGATTCCGGGTTCAGGGCATGGGAGGCCAGAAATGCCTGTTCGTCACTCCTCCCTATGCAGGGGCGGAGCAATCAGGAGCTTGTCCACCGGTTCCGGTAATTCTTCGTCGATCACAAAGATCCGATTCGCCGCCATGGCCATGTGATCTGGGGGTTCGCGTTTGAGTATCGTCCGCGCCACGCCCTTGAGTGTGCCGTCGGGCAGGACGGCCTCGGCAAGCGCCTCCCTGTCATAAGGCTCCCCCGTGAGCAGGGAGCGGGGGTGCAGGTCCCACAGGGCGGCCAGGATGATACGGCTCCCGGCGGCATTGGTGCGAAATTCGGTCAACTTGGGGCGATGCAACTTGGCGTCGATGGGTGCGTCCAGCAGCCGCTGCATGGACTCGGATTCCTCGCCGGCGGTGATGCGGGTCGCGAGTGCCCGCATGGCGTTGGTCCAATTGGAAGCGAACGGCCCTGGGCCGATCATCGCCGCCCGCCAGAACCAGCGCACCAAGAGGATACGGTTGCGCGGTCGAGGCTCCGGGAAATGGGCGAAGAACCGGGTCAGCACCACCAGTAGATAACGGTAGGGGAGGAAGGCGAAATGGGGGACGCCCGCATCCTCCTGCAAAAACCTCACTGCCTGGTATAGGGCCTCTTCCCCTTCCCGGTAGGCCTGCTCCGGGGTTTCGCCCTGGAAATCCCGCGGCTCACGGGTGCGCTCGGAGAATTCGGTGCGGATGTCCTGAGTCACATTGGGGGTCACATTACCGCCGCGCCGTGCCAACACCGCCCGCAGCACCGTGTCATCGTCGAGCAGCCCGAATCCGAGCCCATCCTGGATGGCATCCGCGATCCGTTGGAAGTGCGACGAGGGTTCGAGATCCCGTTGGGGGCCGGGGTGCAACGCCGAGAAGACCTCGGCTTGACTCAGGCGTTTGCCGTAGTTGTTCATGCGGTCGAAGATGTCCCGCAGCACCGCCTCGTCTTGCTGCTCCACCAGATAGGCGGGGACCTGGTATTCCCGGATGGCACGGGTTACGCGGGCGGCCGCGTCGAGCTTTTCGCCGGCCTCCGGGTAATCCTTGGTGAACCAGCGGATCAAGCGTTGCAGATCGAAGAGCACGGGCAAAGGTACGATGTAGCCGTCGTCCTCTTGCTGTCTCGGGCGCACGAATTGCTGCTGGTTCAGATCGTAGGCGAGGGCGAAGCATTTGTCCTCCGCCCCGGCGTCCGATAAGGCGTTTGCCAGACTGGTAAGTCGTTGCTGTCCATCCACCACCCACCATCCATCTTGAAACGCCTGGGCCCGGATGCGCAGCGCCCCCAGCCGGACCTCCGCCTCCGGCGCGGGGCGCGTCCACAGCAGCAGATTGCCGATCGGATAGCCCTTGACGATACTGTCGAACAGGTGGCTCACGTCCTTCCATTGCCAGCGCAACGGGCGCTGGAATTCCGGGATCCGCAGGCGCCCCGCCAATGCGGCGGCGACCAGATCGACGACACTGAAGGTCTTGGCCGTGGGCTGTGAGATGGGGTGGTCCGCCATGGTATAGGCGCTACTTCGTGCACCGCAGAGGCGCCATACGTGGGTTCTTCTGAAGGCCCATAAAATCGTCCCGGAGGTTGGCGAGCCGTTCCTTGAAGTGGGTCCGTTGGGTGCGGCTGAAGCTGGCGTCCAGGCGCACGAAGAGGCGGACGATCTGGCGTCGGATCCCTTGTTTCGCCGTGCGCAACGGCGGGGGCAAATCCTTGTGGTCGGCCAACCAATCGGTCAGGTAGCGGCGAATCTCGGGTTCCCCGGCCTTGCGGTCCAGCAGCCGGATCAACCCGGCCCGGCGGGCCCCACGGTAAGCCGCCCAGTCGGCGGCGGTATCCGGCATCGCCTTGGTTACCTTGCGGATAATCTGCCGCTGCGCCCCGGTCAAGGGACCGATCCACCACTCGACGGATTCGGACCAGCGCTCGGCACGTTTGCGCAGGCGGCGTTCCAGGTCGCGGTTTTTCTCCGCCTCGTCCCGGGCCTCTTCCGCGAATTTGCGCTCCAACCCCCGTATCTGCTGTGGACTCAGAGAGACCAGCAAGGGGGCGGCCAGCTCGGCGGCCAAGCGGAAGTGACGGCGGTAGAGATCCTCGAAGGCAGCGAGCAGACACTCGGTGCCGGCGGCCTTGAAGCCCGCCTGCGCTGCATCATAGAGGCCACCGAAAAAGGCCGCCAGGTGAGGCAGCTCCTCCCGGCGATGGCGGGCCAAGCCGTCGGCGAGGGTCGGTCTCCAGGCCGCTAACTGGCTCCTGTTCAGGGAGAGATAATCGTCCGCATACTTTTCGATGAAGAGATCCAGCGTGCGATAGAAGATCGAGACCCGGCTGCAACCCACGACCAGGAGCGACGCCAGCAAGAGTACAAAGATTCGACGGAAGCGCATTGGAAATCCTGACTTTTCGACTGAATGGGTCGGGTGCCCGGTAGCTTGCGGTTCCCGATGACCCGACAGGGTATCAGAATCCCGTTGGCTCGGTTTCCTGGCCTGGAGCCGATCCAGGGCGAGCCTGTACTATCGGACAACAGGACCGTAGCTGGGAACGCCGGCATCCTGCCGGCCCGGATTTGCCGGCAAGAGGCGGTTCCGACCTGCCTTCTCCGCGGCGCGGAGCTTCCCCATCCCCACGCGGCGCGTGGGGACGAGAAGAAGCTGGGAACGCCGGCATCCTGCCGGCCTGGATTTGCCGGCAAGAGGCGGTTCCGACCTGCCTTCTCCGCGGCGCGGAGCTTCCCCATCCCCACGCAGCGCGTGGGGACGAGAAGAAACCTAGTTTCGATCGATATTGCTAGGGGGTGTTCTCAATTAACAAACGATCTAATCTTCGCTATCTCGAACCACGGATCGACACGGATTGGTCTCCATCCGTGTCGATCCGTGTTCATCCGTGGTTCTCTTTCCGGTTGTTATCTGCACTAACCAATGGTTTTCACAGGCTAGATGGCCGCAACATCCCAGCGGTCCGCTCCGAGACACTCCGCGGCGCGGAGCTTCCGCGTTCCCACGCAGCGCGTGG
>NZ_FLUY01000077.1 GCF_900092655.1 Candidatus Thiosymbion oneisti | reverse complement strand
TCCGGACTGCTTTGGAGTGCGCCGGCAAAGCGGCGCGGCCGCATCGAACCTCAGCCACGGGGGATACCAGCGGCGTTGG
>NZ_FLUY01000274.1 GCF_900092655.1 Candidatus Thiosymbion oneisti | reverse complement strand
AGAACCCCGCAGACTAACGGCATGATCGAGCGCTTCAATGGCCGTATCGCTGACGTGCTGCGCACCACCCGCTTCGACTCCTCCGAGCACTTGGCCGACACCCTCAAACGCTACGTCCAGGTCTATAATCAACACATCCCACAAAAGGCATTGGGCCACGTCCCGCCCCTTCAAGCTATGAAAAGCTGGTACCAAAAACAACCCAATCTGTTCAAAAAACGTGTCTATAATCTGGCGGGACTTGACAGATAGATATTGTTCTCGATATCCAGCATCCCATATGCTCCGTCATGCTCTCTCCTCATATCAAGGCACTCCAATCTTCCCAGCAGGCCCCGTCTCAGCTTGTCGATCTCGTCGACGAACGCAGGGAATTTAGATTTCAAGCCATCATAGACAGCAGCCAATGCATCGATAAAGAAACCGTATCGAGTTACGCCAAAAGAACACCCATTCAGATCTAATTTTCCGGAGCTAAAGACAAACTGAAATGACTCACCATTTTTAAGTTGATCTGTCGCCCTCAGGCGATTGAGAACGAATGATGTTACCTCTGCCCTCAGCCGACGGTCAAAGATCCAGGTTCTTATAAAATTCATACTAACCGTTCGATTTGGTGAGGCCCAATACCATGTTGCTCGACTTTGCTTGAAGATATCCACTTCCGCGATGTCAATGTAAGCCTCGGCCATCTCATATATTGGATAAAGATTTCCTCGACTGCAGCAGATGATTTTGTCGGAGGGAGAAATCGTCCTGGAGAATTTTCGGATGACACCCTGCCAATTGAATAATTCAAAACCGAACTCGCCGAGAAATATGAATATATAAGTCAATTTCAGATACCCTTTCCAAAATCAGAAACACATTTAATGACTCTGTCTAAATCTTCATTTGAAAGCGATTGGTGGATGGGGATACAAAGCGTTGCTTCGGCGGCCTCCTCGGTATTTGGTAAGCTTATTTGAGCACCATAAAATTTCACCCAATGTAAAGGGTAGTAACGAAAGGTTGTGTAGATGTCCCTTTCTCGTAAATAGATAGCCAACTTATCACGAATATCAGATCGCACCTGGATCCAATAGAAATAATACGAAGATTCCATGTGCGCGGGCCGCTCAGGGGGAAGTTGCAACCAGGAATACGCGGAGAATGCCTGATCGTAATACTCATGAATTTGCTTGCGACGGGTAACAAAACCGGGCAGTTTCTTTAACTGCTCAAGTCCGATGGCCGAAGCAATATCATTCATAGTGGCTCGTCTGCCATAGCTGGAAACTTCAAATTCCCACCACCTTGTAGTTGCGCTACTCTTAAAACCGCTCTTTGTCAGCAGGCCGAGATGAAGTAACTCTTCGGCATCTTGTGCCATCTCTGCAGTTCTACAGTAGATCATACCACCATCACCGGCAACCAGGATCTTCATAGCATCAAACGACCATAACCCAATATGACCGAAGGTGCCACAGGCTTTACCTTCGTATCGGGATGCAACGCTGCCGGCAACATCTTCAATCAGGGCAATTCTTCTCTGATTAACAAGTTCACATATCTCATCTATACGACACGGTACACCGCCATAGTGAAGAATGATGACAGCCTTTGTTTTTTCAGTAATCATCTCCTCGATGAGTTTTGCCGTTGTGTTAAGCGTCCGCTTATCAACATCGCAAAAGACAGGCTTAGCGCCACTCGATGCTACAGCGTTTGCCGCACCCACGAAACTTATGGATGGCAAAATGACCTCATCACCTGGCCCTATCCCGAGCAGTACCATGGACTGAAATAAACCTTCCGTGCAACAACTCACACTCCGAATCAAATTTCTTTCCACTCCTATGTAGTGAGCGAAGTTGCTTTCAAACTGGTCGGTTATACCCCCTTTACCAACCCAGTTCGATTTAAAAACCCTCCTTACAGCTTCGAGTTCCTCTGCTCCCAGAGTCGGTTGGAATAGGTTAAGCATCGTAAGAGACTGTTTGACTAAATTTTATACACACTTAGCGACTATGATACGGAACATGACAATGCGCGCCATTCTATCAGCGGTGAACGTGAGGGGCTCATGACCCATTTTGCATGTCCGCAAAACACCGAAAGCGCAAGCAAGGGAGGTATTTTGGCAATCTCAGGTCGGTGAAACACAAGATATTCATTCTTTTTCTGTAAGCCATAAACATGTTTATGGCTCCCTTAGTCGTGTGTTGTGGCCATCCAAAAGCTCTGTTAGCTATCCCCTTAATCATAAAAGACCCCCATATATCTTGGAGCAATCCCGAGCGGCTACATCTTATGTGCTTCATCCAGGCACACTCTTAACTGTTTTGCCGTAGTCCGGACATGCTCGCCAAGATAAGAATAGCGATTGCCCGCTAGCTTATGGATTTTCAAACCTCCGGCAACTAAATTATCCCAACCCATGGTTGGCCTCTTATCATAATGATCCTCACTGACCAATAAAGCGACTCGACCTGAATAAGGTATCGGTCTGTAACGACTTATGGTTTTCGGATATTCACGCCGAACGTATTCGATATGCCGAGCATGGCTATTATCCCGAAACACGGAGGATATTATCCTCATAGCTTTGCTTACTATGTCAAAAATATAGAACAACTGCTCTTTCGGTTCGAACTGTGAAAGTTTCCACCAATGATAACGGATTCTGCTTAGTTGCAGAAATCCGTAGACCTTATGGACAAGATAGGTTGAACCTTGAATCTCGCCTGGACACCCGGTATTCATCAATGCTAATAGGGCAACCTTGTGACCCTGTGCCTGCAACTGCTGGGCCATTTCAAAGGCAACAACTCCCCCTGTACATTCGCCACCAAGAAGATAAGGTCCCTTGGGTTGAACCGCTCGTATTTCTTTGACATAGTCGGCTGCCATGGCTTCAACTTCAGTGTGAGGAGCCTGTTGTCCATCCAAGCCGCGAGCCCGGAACCCATAAATAGGTTGATTCTGACCTACAAGGTACAATAACTTGGCATAAATCATGAATTCATCTTCTCCCCCTCCCCCACCAGGTATCAGAAAAAACGGTTTCTTTGAACCACTAGACTGAATAGGTATCAGAGAAGACCAACCCCTTGATCCGGCTTGACAGGTTCGGAAATTTCTCTCCTGCTCCGTTTCGATGTGCTGAGCGAGTCCAGCTATGGTAGGGAATTCAAACAAGCAACGTAGAGGCAACTCCACCTGGAAATCCGTGCGTATCCGAGAAAGAACCCGGGCCGCTGAAAGAGACTCTCCACCCAATGCGAAAAAATTGTCGTTTATTCCCACCTGCTCAATGTCCAGAATCTCGGCCCATATCCTCGCAAGAGTATTTTCAATCTGATTTCCAGGTGCTATGTATTCTGGTTTTAGTTTTGCAGCGAGCTTCTCAGCCAAACCAATACGTTGCAGTTTTCCC
The DNA here is from genome assembly GCF_900092655.1 of Candidatus Thiosymbion oneisti. Lineage (GTDB taxonomy): Bacteria > Pseudomonadota > Gammaproteobacteria > Chromatiales > Chromatiaceae > Thiosymbion > Thiosymbion oneisti. The sequence continues at coordinate 3,019 of NZ_FLUY01000274.1, read as the reverse complement.
GTAGGACCCTTTGGTATTTCACCCACAATCAATATTCGACTCGGAATTTTATAATCAGCTAGCCGAGTAAAGGCAAACTCACGAATCTCCTTTTCCGTGGCAGAAGCACCCTCCCGCAACACAACGGCTGCCGCCACATCCTCTCCAAGCGTAGCATGGGGAACAGCGAAAGTAACAGCTTGTCCCACAGCAGGATGATCCATGAGTGCTTCATCGACTTCACGCGGCGTTATTTTTTCACCACCACGATTGATGATTTCCTTGATACGGCCGGTGATAAAAAGGTAGCCATCAGTATCTAAATAACCCTGATCACCTGTCCGGAACCAGCCATTAGTGAAGGCACTCTTGTTTGCGGCCGGATTGTTTTCATAACCCCGCGTAACATTCGCACCACGGATAATGGTCTCTCCGATTTCACCTGGTGACAGCAAGTCGCCTGCCTCGTTCACGATGGTAACCTCCGGTCCCGCTGCCATACCAACTGAACCAGGTTTACGCTTACGAGGCGGCAACGGGTTGCTGGTCATCTGATGAGATGCCTCCGTCATCCCATAGGACTCAATCACTGGTACCTTGAAAATATTTTCCAACTCCACCATTATCTTCGGCGGCAAAGGAGAAGATGAGGAACGGATAAATCGGAGGGGACAATGTTCAACGACATCGTGATTAGATGAAGCGCACTCCAGGATTGCCTGATGCATGGTGGGAACCGCTGTGTACCATGTCGGACGAAACTCTTCTAACCATGCAAAGAATTTGGATGCGTAGAAACCCGGAGCGCAAACAACACTTGCTCCCGCAAACAGCGACGAAAGAATTGCACCAATGAGTCCATGAATATGAAAAAGCGGCATCACATTGATGCAGCGATCACTGTCGACTAGCTCAAGGGCAACTTTAATGTTGTGGGCCGATACGCAAAGATTGATTTGTGTCAGTGGAACGATTTTTGGACGTGAAGTTGTGCCGGAAGTATGCAGCACTAACGCCACATCGTCGGGCTGTGCGAAATCATTACCAACGGAGTACGAATGTTCATTACCTGTCAGCGTGAAGATACCGGCGCCCTCTGTTAGCACCGGTATCAATTCGATGATAGGGATACCAAGCGCTCGGGCTACGGTCCTCGCCGGTGCGTCTATTTCGGAATGAATCATCAACGCTTTGGCTCCCAGATCAGAGAGATAAAAACCGAATTCGCTATCGCGATAAGCTGGATTGAGTGGTACGCTGGTCGCACCGGCAGCTACAGCTAGAAACGCCACAGCCATCTCCGGCCCATTCGGAAGCACAATCGCGATACGATCATTGCGGCCCAGGTCCATTGCGTTCAGTGTTTTCACTACATCATCAATCTGACTACGCAAACGACGATACGTGAGCGGAATACGATTAGGGGCTTCAATGGCAATGGCATCGGGACTTTGCCTGGCCCATATATCAAGCAGATGATGGATACACTGATTCATATGAATAGGATCATTAGATTTCAATTGGTTGAGGAACTGTTGTGGTAATCGTTCAGACCTTCCCTGTTTTCGCTGCCTCCCCGGCGATTAGCTCTAGCACCGCTCTCGCTTGCAACAGATGGATAACTCTTTCTTGGTATACGATCATACGGGACCTGACACAAATGTTTAATTATGGATTAATTGCTATGATAGCAAACGGTGAATAGTAAAGACAACAGGTACAACTCTAATGAACAGACCGAATTTCTTGATTCTCGGCGCAACCAAGTGCGGAACCACTGCGCTCTACGAGTACCTGGGGCAGCATCCCGATGTATGCCTGTCACGGCCCAAGGAACCTCACTTCTTCCATGCGGAATACGAAAAGGGTTTGGAATACTATTGGACGACCTACTATGCACACTGGAACGGTGAGACCGCCGTGGGTGAAGCCCACCCGGTCAAACTATTTCTCCCGTTCGTCGCCCGACGGATCCGTGCTAGCGTGCCCGATGCCCGGTTGATCGTGATTCTGCGCAACCCGGTCGATCGCGCCCTGTCTCAGTGGTGGATGTATCGGTGCGACGGGTACGAAAGACTATCCTTCCCCGCGGCCATCCGAGCCAACCTCAAAAATCTCTATGTCGGTAACGTCTTCGAGGGCGAGGCGGGAGCTCGTCGGTGGAAGGGCCTGCTTTCTTCCCCGGATCTGAGACCGCACTCGATCCGGACCTACCTTGATCGCGGTTACTATGCCCGGCAGTTGAAATGCTATCTCGCGCTCTTCCCGGCATCACAGCTCAAGGTCGTGCTGTTCGATGATCTGCGTCGAGATGCCGCTACGGTCGTGCGGGAGCTCTGGAAGTTCCTGGAGGTGGATCCAGCCGCTCCATTGGGTGAGCTGTTGCCGATGAATCCAGGACCCACCCGGCAGATGTTCCCGGTCGTCAGGCTCGCCCGTCGCCTAGGGATCAACGAGCTAGTGCCCCGGTGGCTTGTCCCACGCATGCGGTACCTGGAGTCGGTAATCGGATCGAAGCCCAAGATGGACCCCGCAACCCGGCAGTGGCTCGTCACACACTATGATCCGCACGTGCGGGAGTTGGAAGAGCTCCTGGGGCGGGATCTGTCGCACTGGCGGAAATGACGTCATCCGAACGGAAATCCCCTTACATCCCCCACACCCCGATCCGGTGCTCCCCAGACCGCGCTTGCCTGACCAAGACCTTTTCTTCCCAGGGCATCTCCGGGGTGCGGTCGAAAATGACCAAATAACCCTCGTCGGTGCCGGCCCGGTCCATATAATCGGCGGTCTGGGCCAGGCCCTCTTTGATCGTTGCCTCCAGGGATTTGTGCAGGATCTTGAGCTCGATGACTGCCCGTTGGACTGGGCCATGGAAGCCCTGAGCCTCATCCAGAGGCCACTGGACCAACAGATCGGTGCGGCGACGTCCTAGCCCGTACTCTCGGTCGATGCGCCCGCCGCTGTTGACGATGCGCTGCAGGAACGACTGCATCAAGAGCTGGGGTCCGGCCTCCTTGTAGTCGAACCGTTCGATCCA
>NZ_FLUY01001238.1 GCF_900092655.1 Candidatus Thiosymbion oneisti | reverse complement strand
GTACCCCATTTCGCCTTATTTTGCGTTCTCAGCGAGGCGAGAAGCGGTCAGATGCGAGGCGCGCGAGCGCAGGAATAGCCGGTCCTCTTTCAAGCTCGCG
>NZ_FLUY01000125.1 GCF_900092655.1 Candidatus Thiosymbion oneisti | reverse complement strand
CTTAATCGACGCTGGAGCGTCGGGATCTGCTCCCACGCTGGAGCGTGGGGAGCCAGCCGAAAATCAATGCCAGTAGAGGTGGTGGTTAATTTTTAAATGCCAGCTTAACCAGTAGCTGGCAATAGCTCCGTATTATAGCGGTGCAGGAAGAGT
>NZ_FLUY01000372.1 GCF_900092655.1 Candidatus Thiosymbion oneisti | reverse complement strand
ATGGCTTACGGCTCACAACTTTGCTGTCCCCGTCTTCCGCCGCTTCGCTCAGGGGCTTTCCCTCAAATTGGTACTTACCTGAACCGGGCTCGCTCCCCACGCTTCGTTTCCTCCACCTGACTGACCGCAGCTACATGCCTATCAGCAATTCACATGGCAACCTCCTTTCAGATTGCTAGACTAACCAGGCTTCT
>NZ_FLUY01001258.1 GCF_900092655.1 Candidatus Thiosymbion oneisti | reverse complement strand
CGATTCGACCCCCACTGCTTTTGCCATCCCTGGCGCCTGGATTCCGGCAATCCCTGCCGGAATGACGGGGTAGGGGTCGGCAGACTTCATCACTTAAAATTTAGCCA
>NZ_FLUY01000450.1 GCF_900092655.1 Candidatus Thiosymbion oneisti | reverse complement strand
CGATGAGCATTCATTTTGGACTGGCGTGATTTTACCCTCGCTTAGCTCACCACGCAGGCAATTTTGCAAGGTGCCCTGTAGTCGGAAATCGCCTCCTGTATTGCATCGACGGCAAACTGCGCACCCGTCGAGGCAATCACACCCGAGGCACTCGCCGACAGCGCCTCCCTCAAACCGCCTGATGCCCGATCCCCATCCTCTTTAGAAAGCATTTCGGAGGGACATTTGTATGCCAATCGAACGATCTCCCCCAACCGGACCTTAGCCGGAGTCGTCTTCAGTCCGGCAAAGTCGCGGTTGTCCACTCCGGTACAAGCGGCAAGAAACATCAATAACAATAGAACGGTGATCTTTTTCATTATGACTCTCCACCGACGTTCGGTTAAAATACAACGTCTTCTAAGGAGTTTGTAACGGGTGCCGCAACAGTTCACGATCAGTGTACAACTGTCAAAGCCGTTAGTCCAGGGCGAGCGCGTATAAAATTTTTTAAACTCAACCACTATGCACTAAAGTGCATAGGTTGCCCCCTGGACTGAAAGTCCTAAATCATTCCAGGATAATGTTT
>NZ_FLUY01000266.1 GCF_900092655.1 Candidatus Thiosymbion oneisti | reverse complement strand
AGGGGCCGACAAAGTGTCGGCGGTTCCGGGGACGCTGGGACCGCCGTCTTTCAGACGGCTTACCCACCCAATGACCAGCTG
>NZ_FLUY01000208.1 GCF_900092655.1 Candidatus Thiosymbion oneisti | reverse complement strand
TGCCTTTGCTATTTCAATAACCCTTTCTTTTTCTTTCTTTTCTCCAAACTGAATCCCTTCTTTTAATCCCTCTTCTTTCCCAA
>NZ_FLUY01000973.1 GCF_900092655.1 Candidatus Thiosymbion oneisti | reverse complement strand
TAGTACCTAGTTTCGACCGCTGTTGCAAGTTCATAGTATCTGCATGCTCACACGCTTGGCTCACATGCTCCAGTGTGTGGACTAGGGGGTG
>NZ_FLUY01001669.1 GCF_900092655.1 Candidatus Thiosymbion oneisti | reverse complement strand
GGCTAGTGTAGTGCGCCATTCTGTTTGGAACTTAAGCGGCGATTGCGCGCGTCGGGCGTCAAATCGATCGCGGCGCCA
>NZ_FLUY01001555.1 GCF_900092655.1 Candidatus Thiosymbion oneisti | reverse complement strand
ACGCTCCAGCGTCATGAAACCTTGGCCGCTGGAGCGGCCACAACGGCATTCCCACGCTGGAGCGTGGGAACGAGCCAT
>NZ_FLUY01000631.1 GCF_900092655.1 Candidatus Thiosymbion oneisti | reverse complement strand
TACGCCGCCCCTCTGGCTTGCTGAGAAGGCAAATTTGCGCAAAATATCCTAACCAGTCTGGAATCCATAAAGAGCCAAT
>NZ_FLUY01000323.1 GCF_900092655.1 Candidatus Thiosymbion oneisti | reverse complement strand
AGCCCTGTCACTGGGCTTCGGGATCGAACCGCGCGCCTAACCCAACCTACACTTAACGCGAGGCCGCGCGGGCCGGCAGCGCGGGGGGTAATCCGGGTGTAGGTTGCGTTGAGACGCCGGTACGGACCTGGCCGTCGCTCAATGAGCCGTTGGGGGTCGAAACACAACCCGTCAAACCCTGTCCCGACGCAGGAGGGATCTTTCTTGTCCCGACGCAGGAGGGATCTTTCCCCCAAACCGCGCCGAATCATTCAGGATTGCTTTTAAAGCGAATACTTTCACAGTCTCTGGAGCGTGGGAACGAGCCAAAAAATGATGGCTCTTTATGGATTCCGGACTCTTCTATCCTCCATCCCCGGCACGACTGTCGAGTGTGGTGAACACCTGTCTGCGTGCAGGGACGCACAGGCAGGCGGCGAACCGGAGCGGTCCGGCGGAAACTTTGGAGTGCGGCGGCGACGTTATCCCGGCATTGGTAGAAACCCAAGGTACCTGGTGTAACCGGGGGTGCCGGCGGGTACACTGCAAACCTGCCGCCGCTTTGGATTTGGCGACGCCTCTATCCCCGGCCAGGCGTTGCGGTCAGGGGAAAGCGCCGTCGCCGCGGCGCGTGTGGAACCCTAGCCCCAAGTTCTTGGCCAGCGCCGCTGGTATCCCCCGTCGCTGAGGTTCGATGCGGTCGCGCCGCTTTGCCGGCGCACTCCAAA
>NZ_FLUY01000891.1 GCF_900092655.1 Candidatus Thiosymbion oneisti | reverse complement strand
CCCACGCTGGAGCCTGGGGAGCCAGCCGAAAATCAATGCCATTAGAAAATCAATAGGTTAGTTTTTAGACAGCCTCTTAGAAGCTGTCTGGTTAAAAGCAATCCTGAATGATTTGGCGCGGTTTGGGGGGCTCCCTTCGGACGCGGCGAGAAGCGACCAGCTGCGTTGTTGCGCGAGCTTGAAAGAGGACCGGCTATTCCTGCGCTCGCGCGCCTCGCATCT
>NZ_FLUY01000205.1 GCF_900092655.1 Candidatus Thiosymbion oneisti | reverse complement strand
CACTTCGTGCGGAATGTGGAAGTGGCGGTACCGGATCTGGCCGGTTGGCGACGGGAGCGGATGCCCTACTTGCCGGAAGATCAACGCTTCGAGGTAGTTCCTGACTGGATCTGCGAGATCTTGTCTCCGTCCACGGCGAGCAGGGATCGTGAGATCAAGATGCCGCTGTATGCCCACTATGAGGTACAGTACATCTGGCTGATCGATCCGGCTAAGCGCATGCTGGAGGC
>NZ_FLUY01001535.1 GCF_900092655.1 Candidatus Thiosymbion oneisti | reverse complement strand
ATACGCCGCCCCTCTGGCTTGCTGAGAAGGCAAATTTGCGCAAAATATCCTAACCAGTCTGGAATCCATAAAGAGCCA
>NZ_FLUY01001299.1 GCF_900092655.1 Candidatus Thiosymbion oneisti | reverse complement strand
GTCTCCATCCGTGTCGATCCGTGTTCATCCGTGGTTCGCTTTCCGGTTGTTATCTGCACTAACCAATGGTTTTCACAG
>NZ_FLUY01000975.1 GCF_900092655.1 Candidatus Thiosymbion oneisti | reverse complement strand
ACTAACCAATGGTTTTCACAGGCTAGATGGCCGCAACATCCCACAGGTCCGCTCCGAGACACTCCGCGGCGCGGAGCTTCCGCGTTCCCACGCAGCGCATGGGAACGAGAGAATCAGCTGGATAGTAGGGTCCGCTGCGCGGACCTTCGGAATGTCAGCACCCCCTAGTCCACACACTGGAGCATGTGAGCCAAGCGTGTGAGCATGCAGATACTATGAACTTGCAACAGCGGTC
>NZ_FLUY01000028.1 GCF_900092655.1 Candidatus Thiosymbion oneisti | reverse complement strand
ACTCTTCCTGCACCGCTATAATACGGAGCTATTGCCAGCTACTGGTTAAGCTGGCATTTAAAAATTAACCACCACCCA
>NZ_FLUY01000984.1 GCF_900092655.1 Candidatus Thiosymbion oneisti | reverse complement strand
TTAATCGACGCTGGAGCGTCAGATCCCTCCTCCGTCGGGACCAGGTCTGCTCCCACGCTGGAGCGTGGGGAGCCAGCCGAAA
>NZ_FLUY01001783.1 GCF_900092655.1 Candidatus Thiosymbion oneisti | reverse complement strand
TGCGCTCACCACATCTTACGGCCCTTGCCCAACCTACAAGATCATGTTTTCGGGAGGATTTATACGCGCTCGCCCTGGCACGGGCCGATTCTCTGTGTTCTCTGTGTTCTCTGTGGTTTAAACTTCATGGACAGGCAGCTGACGCCACCGTTTTTGCGACACCCTCGAGAGGCGGGAGCGGGAGTGGATCCAGTGAGCGCATGCACGATTTAAATGGTGACCAAGTGAATAGAATAATCCTGATCATTCTGTTGGCGGCCGGCCTTGCCGCTTGTGCCCCCCCGCAACGGGTCGGCCCGCCGGCCCCCATCATAACCGCCGGTCGGTCGGCGCCCAAGCCTCCACATCCGAAGCCTAAGCCCCCCAAGCAGGAGGTAGCCAAGGTCTACCCCTATCGAGCGCCCACCTCCGAACCGGACGCCCCCACTCCGCAGAGCGCCGTTCCGGCACAGGAATCGCGTCAGGCAAAGGCCGGTCCCGGGTCCGAGCCGGCGGTCAAGTCCACGCCTGAACAGGAAACCCCGGCGCAGCCGGCAAAGGTTCCGTCCCAAGGCGCGACGCCCGCCCCGCGGGCCATAGCTGCTGCCCCCCCACCGCCGCCGACTCCGAGCCTGTCGCCGGCGGTGAGTAAGCTGGTCAAGCAGGCCGAGCGGCAGCGCCGGGTGAGGAATTACGTGAGCGCCGCGGCGAACCTGGAGCGCGCCTTGGGCCTCCAACCCCTGGAGCCCTATGTCTGGAACCGCTTGGCGCGGGTACGCATGGAGCAGGGACGCTACGCCCAGGCGCGCAATCTGGCCTCACGCTCGAATGTCCTGGCCGGGGGAAAGCAGAGCGCCCTCACGCGCGACAACCGGAACATCATCGCCGCTGCCCAGCGGGCCGATAGCGATACGGCCAGAGCCATGGAGGCCCAACGTAATGCCCGCGGCGGCTAAAGGTATCAATAAGGTTCTTTGCCGACTGGGCCGCGGATGCATTGACCGCAGAGACGCAGCGCGTTTTCGACGAGGTATGTGACTGAACGGCGGGTAGTACGGCTTGCCTGCTGCGCTCCGATCGCAGAAACCTGCTGGTGATCGTTTTCTCTGCCTCCCCAGCGTCTTAAGCGGTTCAAATGGAAAGCCAGGTCGGTCGAGTCAGGCGTGCGTTCCGGGGTCGAGTCGATCCAGGCGTGCTTTAACCCGACCGCCAAGAAAAACCACGCATCACGCGAATCCTCGCGGATTGATTCGCGCGCTTCGTCGTTTGCTCCTTCCAAAGACATGGCCGGCGGCCACCTGGATCAGATCCGAGACATCCTCGGCCCCGCGGGATTGCTCTCCGAGCGCCTGTCGGGCTATCGCCACCGTCCCCAGCAACAGGCCATGGCGGAGGCGGTAGCCGCCGCGCTGGAGGCCGGCGAGACCCTCATCTGCGAGGCCGGCACCGGCACCGGCAAGACCTTCGCCTACCTGGTCCCGGCCCTGCTCTCAGGGCGCAAGGTCCTGGCCTCCACCGGGACCCGCAATCTGCAGGACCAGCTCTTCCACCGCGACCTGCCCCTGGTCCGCGAGGTCTTGAAGGTCCCCGTACGCATCGCCATGCTCAAGGGGCGGGGAAACTACCTGTGTCGCTACCGACTGGATGTGGCCCTGCAGGACCACCGGCGCCGGTTCGTAGCGCTGCGCCGACAGCTGCTCAAGGTACGCGATTGGGCCGCGGTGACCCGCAGCGGCGACGTGGCCGAGCTCGATCTGCCCGAGGATGCCCCCGTGTGGCCGGTGGTGACCTCCAGCAGCGACAACTGCCTGGGCCAGAGCTGTCCGGACTGGGGCCATTGCCACCTGGTAGAGGCCCGGCGCCGGGCCCAAGGGGCAGATTTGGTGGTCATCAACCACCATCTGTTGTGTGCCGACCTCTCACTGCGGGACGAGGGATGCGGTGAGATCCTCCCCGGCGCGGATTGCTTCATCGTCGATGAGGCCCATCAGCTGCCGGACGCGGCAAGCAACTTCTTCGGCCTGGCGGTCAGCGGTCGCCAATTGCTGGATCTGACCAGGGACCTGGAGCTCGAGTACCGACGCGAGGCAGGTGATATCCCCGCGCTCCTCGACCGCACCGACGATCTGCGCCGCGGGGTCCTCGACCTGCGCCTGAGCCTGGGCGAGGAGGCACGGCGAGGACCCTGGAGCGAGCTGGCGGCGGATCCGGGCTCGCTCCAGGCGTTGGATACCCTGCGCACCCGCATGGGCGACCTGCACGCCGTCCTCGAGGCCCTGCAGGGGCGCGGCAAGGGACTCGACAGCTGTCTGGCCCGCAGCGCCGAGTTCGGCCGGCGTCTTACCCTCCTGGCGGAAGGCGACGACTCGGAGGACATCCGTTGGTACGAGACCCAGGGCAAGGGTTTTCGGCTTCACCAGACGCCCTTGCAGGTAGCGGACATCTTCCAGTCCCAGCGGGAACGCTACCGGGCGACCTGGATCTTCACCTCCGCCACCCTGGCCGTAGGCGAGCGCTTCGATCACTTCGCCCGCCAGCTCGGCATCGGCGACGCCCGCACGGAACGCTGGGAGAGCCCCTTCGACTATGGCCGCCAAGCCCTGTGGTTCGTACCCAAAGGGATGCCGGACCCCGCCACCGGGACCTATGGCACCGCGGTTGTGGAGCTGGCGGCACAGATCCTTGCATACAGCTGCGGTCGTGCCTTTTTGCTCTTCACCAGTCACCGCGCCCTGCGCGAGGCCGCGCCCGGGCTGGAAGCACACATCCCCTATCCGCTGCTGGTGCAGGGCAGCGCCCCCCGTGCCGAACTGCTGGATCGCTTCCGGCGCTTGGGCAATGCCGTGCTGCTGGGGACCGCGAGCTTCTGGGAAGGCGTCGACGTGCGCGGGGAGGCCCTGTCCTGCGTCATCATCGACAAGCTGCCCTTCGCCGCGCCCGGAGACCCGGTCCTCGCCGCCCGCATCGACGCCCTGCGACGCCGCGGCGGCAATCCCTTTCGGGACCTTCAGCTGCCTCAGGCGGTCATCGCCCTCAAGCAAGGGGCGGGGCGCCTCATCCGGGATGTCCGGGATCGCGGCGTGCTGGTGGTTTGCGATCCCCGCTTACTGAGTCGCTCCTACGGCCATGCCTTCCTCGCCAGCCTCCCCCCCATGCGCCGCTCTCGGGACCTGGGAGATGTGCAGGCCTTCTTCGCGGCGGAGGTCTGAGCAAAAAACGACGAATTCTTGTGCTTCCAGGATCACGATTTCGTAGATGCTGCTGTCTACCGCATAGCTCACGATCGGAATCCCGCGCGCTCCCACGCTCCAGCGTGGGGACGCCGGCTTAATCTCGCGTTCCCACGCGCCGCGTGGGAACGCGGAAGCTCCGCGCCGCGGAGAGAATCTATGGGCTGAAGGAATAACGATCATCATCAAGGTAAGCCACGGATGAACACGGATCGACACGGATGGAGACCAATCCGTGTTCATCCGTGTCTATCCGTGGTTCGATAGAGCGGGGATTGGGACCCTACCCCTGCTCCTTGTTGCTGCGCAGTCGGCGCTGGAAGTGGCCGAGCAGGCGAGAGCGGATCTTCTTCTCCTGGTGTCTCGAGGCCGCCGCCAGGCGCCGCTTGGCGACGCCGATGAGGGTCTCCTGGACGCCCTTGGCGGTATCGTCGGTCGGCCGGCGCTGGCTATAGGTGCCGTCGGACTGCATGTCCCAGGCGGAGCGTTGGTCGGCCAGCTGCGCGTCCAGGATCAGCCGCAGCTCCTGGCGCATTTCAGGATCCTCCACCGGTGCATGGACCTCCACCCGGCTCTCCAGGTTGCGCTTCATCATGTCCGCGGAGCCGATGTAATACTCCTCGTCCCCACCGTTGCGGAAATAGAGGATGCGGGCATGTTCCAGGAAGCGTCCGACGATACCCACCACCCGAGCCTTCTCGGAGAGACCCGGGAGCCCGGGCCGGAAACGGCAGGTGTCGCGCACGATGAGATCGACCGTCACCCCCGCGCGGCTGGCCTCGTAGAGGGCGCGGGTGATGTCCTTATCCTCCAGGGCATTCATCTTGATCTGGATCGACCCATCGCGTCCTGCCTCCTGGTGATGAATCTCACGCCGGATCTTCTCCAGGATGGCGTGCTTCATCTGGTAGGGTGCGACCAGGGCCTTGCGGTACCTGGGCGGCGGCGAGTAGCCCGTGATGTAGTTGAAGAGCTCGGTGATGTCCTGCCCCAGGTCCTCGTCGCAGCCCAGGATCCCTAAGTCCGTGTAGAGCTTCGAGGTGCCCGAGTGGTAATTACCGGTGCCCACGTGGTAGTAGCGGCGTAGCCGCGCATAGTCCCGGCGGACCACGAAGATCAGCTTGCAGTGGGTCTTGAAGCCCAGTACGCCATAGTTGACATGGATGCCCTCGGCCTCCAGCCGGCGCGCCCAGCGGATGTTGGCGGCCTCGTCGAAGCGGGCCTTGAGCTCCACCAGCACCGCGACCTGCTTGCCGTTGCGCGAGGCCCGAATCAGGGAGTCGAGGATCTTGCCCTCGGCCGAGGTCCGGTAAAGGGTCATCTTGATAGCCAGGACCTTGGGGTCCTCCGCTGCGGTCTCGATGAAACGCTCGACCGTGGTCGCAAAGGGCTGATAAGGATGCTGGAGCAGCAGGGGCCCGTTCTCACGGATGATGTGGAAGATGCTGCGGCGGTCCTGGGCGAGCAGCGGATGCTCGACCGGGTGATGCGGCTCGTCGTGCAGCTCGGGAAGATCCAAGGCGGCCAGCTCGAAGAGGTCGCGCATGGCCATCATGCCTTCGGTCTCGAACACATCCTCGGTTTCGTCCAGCCCCAGCTCCGCGGCCAGCATACCGCGCCGGACCGGGGCCATGCCCCGCTCCACTTCCAGCCGCACGATGGGTGCGAAGTGGCGCTCGCGCAGCTCCGTCTCGATCATCTCCAACAGGTCGCTCGCCACCTCTTCGGACGGCTCCACCATGGCGTTGCGGGTGACCCGGAACAGCTCGCAGGACTCGATCTCCATGCCCGGGAACAGCATGTCCAGGTTGTTGACCATGAGGTCATTCAGGGTCACGAAGCTATGGCCGCTGTTGATCGGTATCAGACGCTTGGAGATATCCTTGGCTACCGGCACCTTCACCCGCGCCATATGGGTCTCGCCGGCGCCGGGGAAGTGCAGGGTCACCAGCAGATTGAGCGCCAGATTGGAGATGAAGGGAAAGGGATGTGCCGGGTCCATGGCCAAAGGCGTGAGGATCGGGAAGATCTCGGTGCTGAAATGCTCGCGCAGCTGTTCCCGAGTGGCCTCCGGCAGGTCCGCGACCTTGACGATCCGGATCTCGTGGGTCTCGAGCAGAGACAAGAGCTCATCGAAGATCCGCTTCTGCTCCGCGTGCAGCTCCCGGCACACGGCATGACACTCCCTGACCTGCCGGCCGGGGGTACGCCCATCCACCGAGGTCTTGCGCACCCCGGCAGCGATCTGCTGCTTGAGTCCGCCGATCCGCTTCATAAAGAACTCGTCCAGGTTGTTACTGACGATGGCCAGAAACTTGACCCGCTCCAGCAGGGGGGTGCGGGGATCGGCCGCTTCGTGCAACACCCGGCGATTGAATTCGAGCCAGGTCAGCTCCCGGTTGAGATAGAGCGCCGGGTCTTTGAGGTCGATCTTGGAGGTCTCGGGAGATACCCGATCAGATAGGCTTTCCTCCCTCTCGGGATTGGTGTCAGGAACGGGAACGGCATGGAGCTTGTGCATGGCAGGACCTTCGGCTGATCGGGTCGGTCGGTGGGACGGTGACCACCAGTTTAACAAGCCCTGCCTGGCGATGTTTTACCACCCCGTAATCCGGAAGGAGAACCACGGATGAACACGGATCGACACGGATGGAGACCAATCCGTGTTTATCTGTGTCTATCCATGGTTCGAGATAGCGAGGATTCTCTCGTTCCCACGCGCTGCGTGGGAACGCGGAAGCTCCGCGCCGCACAGAGCATCAGGCTGGTGTCCACCATTGCGTATACACGGGAACCGAACCTGCCGGCGGTCCGGCATTATCCGGTGCGGCCCGGAAGGCGTCTGCTCTGACCGTTGCCGACAGCTGGTCATTGGGTGCGTAAGCCGTCTGAAAGACGGCGGTCCCAGCGT
>NZ_FLUY01000203.1 GCF_900092655.1 Candidatus Thiosymbion oneisti | reverse complement strand
CTGGTTTGCTGGGTCTCGTCCCTCGACCCAGCCTACCGATTTAAAATCAATGGCTTAGTTTTTAGACAGCCTCTAAGAACCACAGCTCTATCAAAGCTGGGTTCCGGCGAGGCGGTTCACTGCACTCACCATATCCTACGAATTCCGGTCGTCATTGAACCGCAGAGGACGCGGAGACGGAAAACCAATGCTCTGCGTCCTCTGTGTCCTCGGTGGTTTAAATGCGTCTCTCCGGTGACCGGCGACTGGTAGCCGGAAGCACAGGCTCCCTCTGCCTCGACGAACGCGACTTCCAGTGTCGGATCGGAACCTCGGTAAACTTTATAACCCGGACACGGTTGACAGCCGATCAAAAACCGTTAATCTGCCGCTGGTTAAGGCGCAACCCGCCCGCCGCCCGCTCGCAAATCCGGACCCCATCCGCCGATGAGTATCAAAGAGACCCGTCACGACTGGTCGCTCGACGAGATCGCCGCGCTCTTCGACCAGCCCTTCAACGATCTGTTGTTTCGCGCCCAGTCCGTGCACCGGGCCCATTTCGAGCCCAACCGGATCCAGGTGAGCACGCTGCTCAGCATCAAGACCGGGGCTTGCCCGGAGGATTGCGGCTACTGCTCCCAGAGTGCGCAGCACGCTACCAGTCTGGAGCAGGAGCGCCTGCTGCCGATAGAAGAGGTGCTGGCGGCCGCCCAGGCGGCCAAGGACAAGGGTGCGACCCGCTTCTGCATGGGTGCGGCCTGGCGCAATCCCACCGACAAGAACCTGGATCGCGTCACCGCGATGGTCGAGGGGGTGAGTGACCTGGGTCTGGAGACCTGCGTTACCTTAGGAATGTTGACCGATCGCCAGGCGCGGCGGCTGGCGGACGCCGGGCTCGATTACTACAACCACAACCTGGATACCTCGCCGGAGTTCTACGGCCAGGTCATCACCACCCGCACCTACCAGGACCGCTTGGAGACCCTGGCCCATGTCCGGCAGGCGGGGATCCGGCTCTGCAGCGGCGGCATCCTGGGACTCGGCGAGTCGCGGCGTGACCGTGCGTCCATGCTCCAACAGCTCGCAAACCTGCCTACCCATCCGGAGTCGGTGCCCATCAATCTACTGGTGCGGATAGAGGGGACCCCCCTCTTCGGCACCGATGACTTGGACCCCTTCGAGTTCGTGCGCACCATCGCGGTGGCCCGCATCCTGATGCCCAGGTCCTATGTGCGGCTGTCGGCGGGACGCTCGGACATGAGCGACGAGTTGCAGGCCCTGTGCTTCCTGGCCGGCGCCAATTCCATGTTCTACGGCGAGCGTCTGCTCACCGCCCCGAACGCCGCCTCGGCCAGCGACGAGCGGCTGTTCGAGCGCCTGGGTCTGGCATTCGAGACCATCGAGGCCGCAGAGAAGACCGCGCCCGGACCCTGCGCGCGGCAAGCGGTTTGATCCCGGCGCGAACCAACCTCGCCGGCGAGCTGGACCGCTTACGGGAGGCCCATCTCTACCGGGCACCGCGAACCCTCGCGAGTCCCCAGGGGCCACGGCCCCTGATCGACGGGCGGCGGATGCTCGCCTTCTGCAGCAACGACTATCTGGGCCTGGCCAACCACCCGCAGGTGATCGCTGCCCTCAAGCAGGGGGCGGATGCCTACGGCGTCGGCAGCGGAGCGGCCCACCTGGTCACGGGCCACAGCGTCGCGCATCAGGCCCTGGAGGAGGAGTTGGCGGATTTCACCGGTCGCGCCCGGGCCCTGCTCTTCTCCAGCGGTTACCTGGCCAACCTGGGGGTCATCTCGGCCCTGACGGGACGGGGGGATCAGGTCTTCGAGGACCGCTTGAATCACGCCTCTCTCCTGGACGGGGCCCGGCTCAGCCGGGCGCGGCTGAGGCGTTATGCCCATGCGGACCCGCGGGCCCTGTCCCGGATGCTGGACGCCCTGATGCTGAACGAGACTGGCGCCCGGCTCATCGCCACCGACGGGGTCTTCAGCATGGACGGAGACCTGGCGCCCCTGCCGGAGCTGGTCCCCATCGCCCGCCGCGCGGACGCCTGGTTGCTGGTGGACGACGCCCACGGCTTGGGGGTGCTCGGCGAGAAGGGGCGCGGCAGCCTTGATCACCTGGGTCTGGGGCCGGAACAGGTCCCCGTCCTGGTGGGCACCCTGGGCAAGGCCCTCGGCACCGCGGGGGCCTTCGTCGCGGGCAGCCGGGAGCTGATCGAGACCCTGATCCAGCGCGCGCGCAGCTATATCTTCACCACGGCCCCGCCGCCGGCGATCGCCGCCGCGACCCGGGAGAGCCTGCGCATCGCCCGGCGCGAGTCCTGGCGTCGGGAACGGTTGCGGACGCTGATCCGGCGCTTCCGGGCGGGTGCCGCTGAGCTGGATCTGCCGCTCCTGGACTCCGCGACCCCGATCCAGCCCCTCATCGCCGGTACGGCCCGGCAGGCCCTGTCCTGGAGCAAACGGCTCGAAACGCTCGGCATCCTGGTCAGCGCCATCCGGCCACCCACGGTGCCGGAGGGCTCGGCCCGGCTGCGGATCACCTTCTCCGCCGCGCACACGGCGGAGGACGTGGACCGACTGTTGGCGGCCCTCAGCAGTCTGCGGCAGGAGGTCCCCGAAGATTGAGATCAGGTACGTTGGGCGTAGGATGTGGTGAGCGCCTGCTGTGCAGGGACACACGGCAGGCCGCGAACCGCATCAGCCGTGCGGCCCTTACAACACAATGTCATTAAGTCAGCTGCAGACCGCTTGTCGTGGTCGGTCAGGATGCGGAAGAAAAAACGACGAATCGCGCAAATCGGCGCGAATCCATTCGCGAGGATTCGCGTAATTCGTAGTTTTTCCTCCTGTTTGCCGACCGATAACGCTTAACTTAATGGCGTTGCCTTACAACATGGCTACGAATTCCACCAGGACGATGATCCCCGGTAAGACATGCGGGCTAGTCCTACTCCATGGCTGGGGCATGAACGCGGCGGTCTGGGAGGGGTTGCCGACCTCGCTCACGGACGACCGGCGGCAGTGGCGGATCGAGCTGCCCGGCCACGGCGCCAGCCCCTTCGAGCCGCGTCACGACAGCCGTGGGGCCTGGGCCGACGCCTGCCTGGAGTCGGCCCCGGAGCGGGCGGTGTGGATCGGCTGGTCCCTGGGGGGGCTGATTGCCTTGGAAGCGGCGCTGCAGGCCCCGGAGCGCATCCAGGCCCTGGTCCTGCTGACCACCACGCCCCGCTTCGTCCGCGCCCCGGACTGGCCGGCGGCTATGGATGCCGATGTGCTGGCCCAGTTCCATGACGGCCTGTTGGCCGATCCCCCGGGGACCCTGGACCGCTTCCTGGCCCTCCAGGTCATGGGGAGCGAGGCGGCACGGAACACCCTACGCACCCTGCGCCGCGAGCTCGCCCACCGCCCGGCACCGCTTCCCGCCGCCCTGGCGCTGGGGCTCGACCTGTTGCGGGACACCGATCTGCGGGGACGGATCGGCGCGCTCGCCTGTCCGACGCTGTGGCTGTTCGGGCGGCGCGACACCCTGGTCCCCGCGGCGGCCAGCGAGGGTATCGCCCGCCTGCTGCCCCAGGCCCGCCACCGGGTGATTGCCGGTGCTGCCCATGCGCCCTTCCTGTCCCATCCGCAGGAAACCGGCGAAGCAATCGCGGGCTTCTTCCGGGAGGTCGTATGCTGAACGGAGGGCCCATCGACAAAGGCGCCGCCCGCCGCTCCTTCGAGCAGGCCGCGGCCGGCTACGACGAGGCCGCGGTGCTCCAACGCGAGCTGGCCGATCGGCTCCTGGAACGATTGGACTATATCCGCCTGGAGCCCGAGCTGGTACTGGATCTGGGCGCCGGGACCGGCTACGCGATCCCAGGGCTGCAAAAGCGCTTCGGCACGGCCCGCATCCTGGCCCTGGATTTTGCGCCGGCCATGCTCCGGCAGGCCCGAGACCGGGACCGGACCTGCGGCTCCCGGCTCGAGCGTCCGGATTGTGTGTGCGCCGATGTAGAGGCCCTGCCGCTTGCGAACGCCAGTGTGGATCTCATCTTCTCCAATGCCACCTTCCAGTGGTGCAACGATATCCTCGGGACCTTCGGCGAGTGCCTGCGGGTGCTGCGACCCGGCGGCCTGCTGCTGTTCACCACCTTCGGACCGGATACCCTGTGGGAGCTGCGCGACGCCTGGGCCGCTGTCGACGGCTACCCCCACGTCAGCCCCTTCCCGGACATGCATGATGTGGGCGATGCCCTGGTGAAGGCCCGGTTCGCCGCTCCCGTCATGGACGTCGAGCGCCTGACCGTCACCTATGGGCAGGCGCGGGATCTGATGCGGGACCTCAAACTACTGGGGGCCCGCAATGCGAGCAGCCAACGCGCGCGCGGACTCACCGGCCGCCGCCGCCTGCTGGCGGTAGAGCGGGCCTACGACACCCACCGCCGAGATGGACGCCTGCCGGCGAGCTACGAGGTGGTCTACGGGCACGCCTGGGCACCCGAACAGCGCCGGCTGGAAGATGCCACGGTCATTCCGGTTGGCACCCTCCGCGACGCCTTGAACAGATGATCACAGTCAAATCCTCCGGACAACGCCAAATCATTCAGGATCGCTGAAATTTAAAGTCGTTTTTTCGAGCATTGAAGGCGAATATCAGGCAGATGTTGGGCACCTGTCTGCGTGCGGGACGCACAGGCAGGCGGGCCATCCAAAGATGCGGTTCGCTGTGCAAGATGGTTCGGTGCGCTCACCACACCATTGATGCGGTTCGCGCCACCCGGCAGTGCCATCCTGAAAGATTTCCTGCGCTCACCGTATCCTACGCCTTGTTCAACCTATCCGTATTTTCCTATGCTCAATATGCGTCTTTGGGGTTCAAACTGTCCCGTGGCCTCATCCGGGTGGGTCGGGGAACCAGGTCGCTATCCTACGTTTGCTCTCGGGCGACGGCTCGATATCCGATGTCGCTCCGGTAGTAGGCGTTCTTCCAGCTGATCTTGTGCACCAGGGCGTAGGCGTTGGCCTGGGCCGTGGCGACTCTGTCACCGAGGGCGGTTGCGCACAGAACGCGGCCGCCGTGGGTTACCACTTCGTCGTCGACCAGCTTGGTGCCGGCATGGAACAGCTTGCGGTCGGGAAACCCCGCCGCCGCATCCAGACCACTGATCGGGTGTCCCTTCTCGTAGGCATCCGGATAGCCGCCCGCCGCCATGACCACCCCCAGCGCGGCCCGTGGATCCCACGTCGCCTCGACCCGATCGAGCCGCCCGGCGAGGGCCGCCAGGCACAGCTCCGCCAGATCGGCGCGCAGACGCATGAGGATGGGCTGGGCCTCGGGATCGCCAAGACGGCAGTTGTATTCCAGGACCTTGGGGGTGCCGTCCGGCCCTATCATCAGGCCCGCGTACAGGAAACCCGTGTAAGGCAGCCCTTCGGACGCAAGCCCGGTGACGGTGGGTCGGATCACTTCTGCCATGATTCGGGCATGGAGCTCGGGGGTGACGACGGGTGCGGGCGAGTAGGCCCCCATGCCGCCGGTGTTGGGACCCCGGTCCCCAGCGTCCCGGGCCTTGTGGTCCTGGGAGCTCGCCATGGGGAGTATCCGGCCGCCGCCGACCATCGCGATGAAGCTTGCCTCTTCGCCCCGCAGGTACTCTTCGATGATGATACGGCTGCCCGCCGCGCCGAAGCGCCCGCCGCTCAGCATATCTCGAACCGCTCGCTCCGCGGTGGTGAGGTCCTCCGCCAGGATCACGCCTTTGCCCGCGGCGAGGCCGTCTGCCTTGACGACAATGGGCGCGCCCACCTCCCGGAGGTAGGATAGGGCGGGTCCCAGCTCGGTGAAGGTACGATAAGCCGCGGTCGGGATACCCCGGCGGGCGAGGAAGTCCTTGGTAAATGCCTTGGAGCCCTCGATCTGCGCGGCCTTGCCGGTGGGACCGAAGCAGGGCAGGCCGGCGGCCTGGAAGGCATCGACCACTCCCGCCACCAGCGGTGCCTCGGGACCTACGATGGTAAGTCCGATGGCGTTTCGCCGGGCCCAGGCGACCAGTCCCTCGCTGTCATCGGATGGGATGTCCAGGTTTTGCACGCCCGGCTCCATCGCGGTGCCGCCGTTTCCGGGCGCCACCAAGACCTCTCTCACCAGCGGCGATTGGGTCACCTTCCAGGCCAGGGCGTGTTCGCGCCCGCCACTACCGATGATCAGAACTTTCATGTCAGAACAGCAACCCTGAATTATATGGCGTTGTTTGGGGGACCAGACTTTCTTTATCCACAGATTACGCAGATTTCCACAGATTGCTTCGTTCTTAAATCTGTGAAAATCTGCGTAATCTGTGGATTAACAAAGACCCCTTCGCAGGTAACGCCGAACAGTGCCAGGATCGAACGAGAAGTTAGCAACCCTCAATGCTTTGGCGCAGTTTGGGGGATCGGACGTGTTGCGTTCGACGCACCAAGGCTCGTTGATCTGCCGCCAGGTTGTGCCGGCGTCTTAACGCAACCTACGCCCAAACCGGTCGCTGAGGCGGCCAAAAGATTTCCAGATCAAGGCTCACGGCCTCGAACGGTGGTGCGGTAACCTGATCGGCATCGGCAAAGCGGCCGAGCTCGATCCAGGTGCCAGCATCGAGTCGGTACGCCTCCAGCATGCGCTTAGCCGGATCGATCAGCCAGATGTACTGTACCTCATAGTGGGCATACAGCGGCATCTTGAT
>NZ_FLUY01000202.1 GCF_900092655.1 Candidatus Thiosymbion oneisti | reverse complement strand
GCGATTTACAAGCTCGCCGTTCAGGTTATTATGGTCCATAATCACCCCGGTGGGAATGTGACGCCTTCAATCGAAGATCAAGACCTTACCGATCATTTTATTCAAGCGGGTAAATTTCTCAAAGTCGAAGTGATCGATCATCTCATCATCAGCGACGAAACCTATCATAGCTTTGTCGAGTCGGGGATCTTCAAGAAACTTCAGGCAAGCGAAAGATGGATTTTGCCTTATAAACTCAAGGAGAGATACAGGAATGAAGGCAAAAATGAAGGGATTCAACTTGGGGAGAAGAGAGGTAAAGAAAAGGGATTAAAAGAAGGTAAGATTGAAATGGCAAGAACCATGAAAACAGATGGAGAATCAATAGATAAAATTGTGAAATACACACGACTTTCAATAGAAGAAATTCAAAAACTATAGAACCCAAATGGGCTAACAATTAGCTAAAGTACGATCCCAAACCGCGCATTTAGCTCCGGGGTTGATCTCAGTCTTGTGGCGCGGTGCGGTTTGGGTCGCCTTAGCCATGACGTTAGCAGCAAATGTGCAACGAACCAAAATATGGTAAAAACACAGAATCAGAGTCATGTCACAACTAGATATCGTCAAAGAAACAATCGCTTATC
>NZ_FLUY01001546.1 GCF_900092655.1 Candidatus Thiosymbion oneisti | reverse complement strand
AGAGTTGTTCCCGATGTGAGTCTTTAAAAATCAATCGGTTATATTGGAACATGAGGCCGATACGGTGGTCGTTGACCGGAAAACAAAGGGTTAGACGCCAAATGGTCCTCGTAACATATTGATTTTAAAGAATGTTACAAAGGGAACAACTCTAATACACATCAGGGCAGGCGCGTATAAATTTCTTGGCTCTTTATGGATTCCGGACTGCCAAGGATCATGGAAGGGTACCACCGGACGTTTTGGAGTGCGGCGGCAAC
>NZ_FLUY01000201.1 GCF_900092655.1 Candidatus Thiosymbion oneisti | reverse complement strand
AAGAAGAGGGATTAAAAGAAGGGATTCAGTTTGGAGAAAAGAAAGAAAAAGAAAGGGTTATTGAAATAGCAAAGGCAATGAAGCAAGAAGAAATTAGTATAAAGATCATTGCCAAAACTTCAGGACTTTTAATCGAAGAGATTACAAAACTATAAGGCCGAGAGGGAAGAGGGGTCAGGCTCAATTGATGGGTCGTTTTTCACGGCTCATTCGTCTAACATTCGGCTGCAGGCGACCCAATGCCGCGGTCCGGCTCCTCAGCAACCTTCAAGCTCAGTGCCACGCGGCATTGGGCGCCTGAGCCCAAGCGTTAGCGGCAAATGTGCGACGAACCAAAATATGGTAAAAACACAGAATCAGAGTCATGTCACAACTAGATATCGTCAAAGAAACAATCGCTTATC
>NZ_FLUY01001572.1 GCF_900092655.1 Candidatus Thiosymbion oneisti | reverse complement strand
CCTGGGAACGAGAAAACTCAGCCTGACTGATGACCATTTGGACCGGCAACTCGGCATTCAGGTTTTACCCGATAGCCA
>NZ_FLUY01000088.1 GCF_900092655.1 Candidatus Thiosymbion oneisti | reverse complement strand
CCATCCGTGTCGATCCGTGTTCATCCGTGGTTCTCTTTCTGGTTGTTATCTGCACTGACCAACGGTTTTCACAGGCTAGATGGCCGCAACATCCCAGCGGTCCGCACAGCGGACCCTACAGTCAATCGAGCGGTTAGCGTAGAGTCCGCTGCACGGACCTTCGGACTGTCAACACCCCCTACTCCACACACTGGAGTATGTGAGCCAAGCGTGTGAGCAAGCAGATACTATTAACTTGCAACATCGGTCGAAACTAGGTACTAGTCTCCTGCTGCTTGTTTCCCCTGCTGCTTTCGATACCCGCGGCCGTCGTGCGGGACGGCCATTTGCCTGATAGAAAACTGAAAACTGGAGTAAAGCGATGTCTAGTCTCACATCAGACATGAAAGGGCGTGCCTATGCCCAACGGCGGACCCATCTGTGGCCGGCCTTGTCCGCCGCCCTATTGGGCCTGGTGATCCTGTACGGGGCGGGGTTCGCACCCCTGGCGGCGCACAACGCCGCCCACGATGCCCGCCACACCGCGGCCTTTCCGTGCCATTGAGACGGGGATAGGCACCGAGATGTTCAGAAACATCGTTTTCGCTTCCTGTATGGTCGGTGTATTGGTCGGCTTGGTCGTGACCGGATTACAGCTCCTGGTGACGGTACCCATCATCCTGGAAGCCGAGACCTATGAATCGGGTGGTCATACCCATGGGTCCGGCTACACTCATGGCTCCGGTGATACTCACGGATCGGCTAGCCATATCCATGGTCCGGGTGGACATACCCACGGACCGGACGGGCATATGCCAGGACCGGATGGACATACCCACGCCGGGCAGTCCGAGGCGACTGGGTCGATGACCGGTGCCGGCGGTGTCTTCTCACGATTGTATCGGCGTATCCATAGCTTCCAGCATGCGGAGTCGGATTGGGGACCGGAGAACGGCTGGCAACGTAGCGGCTCGACGCTGGTAGCCAATATTTTGATCGCGATAGCCTTTAGTCTCTTGCTGGCGGCCGCTTTCTCACTACGCCCGGGCCTGCAATGGCCGGAAGGTCTGCTCTGGGGGCTGGGCGGTTATGCCGCCTTTTTCGCCCTCCCCGCCTTAGGGTTGCCCCCTGAGATTCCGGGCAGCTTCGCCGCGGATCTGGTCTCGCGGCAGAGCTGGTGGTTGCTGACGGCACTCTGCTCGGCGGTCGGATTGGCCCTTATCGTCTTGCAACGGCCATGGGTCTGGAAGATCGTCGGTGCCGTCCTCGTCGTCGCCCCGCATCTACTTGGTGCCCCCCAACCGGAAATACACGGTGGCACGGCCCCAGCGGCCTTGGCGGATGCATTCATCTGGCGTGCGGCATTGATCAATGTGGTCTTCTGGCTGCTCCTCGGCGGCCTCGGCGCCTGGACATTCCTCAAGCTGGCCGACCGCCAGGAACGGGTAAAGGCGATCGGCTCTACCTCGAATCCGTAGGGCACTGGCATGGGCGATAGGGAAAGAACGGTGGCGGTATTGGTCACGGTCGCTGCCTTTCTCGCGGGCCATCTGCTCGGCAACCAGCGGGGGGATATGGCCGTGCAGGATGCCCGTGAGCAGCTTCCCCAGGTGCATCTCCAGCACACCCCGCATCGCCCACATGACCATGGAAGGCTCGACCTCTCCAGGGATAGCGCGATTCCTCAGGTCGACCTGATCGTCCATAAAGATGGCATGGCGGGCAGGAACCTGGAGATTGTCACAAAAAACTTTCGTTTTTCCCCGCAACACGCGAGCTCCGAGCATATTGCAGGCGAAGGCCATGCCCACCTTTATCTCGACGGGAAAAAGATCGCTCGCGTATATGGGCGTTGGTTCCACATCCCGGAACCTACGCCGGGGACCCATTCGATTCGGGTAACCCTCAACTCGAATTCGCACCAAGACTTGGCGGTAGACGGCGAGGTTATCCAAGACATAGAGACGATCACGGTTGCCGACCATTGAGCCGCCATTGGTAGCCAACGAACGACCCGAGGAACAACGACGCGTGACAAAAGAAGTCGTCTTGCTAGTCGCCCACGGCGCCCGGGATCCGGGCAACGAGGGCAACCGAGAGGTAGAAGAGCTCGCCGGTCTCTGGCAAGCACGCCATTCCGGGGTCCCGGTCCGGGTGTGCTGGATCGAGCACGCCCCGGTGTTGTTGCCCCAGGGTTTGGAGCAGGCCGTTGCGGAGTTGGGCGATGGGGGCGGGCGCCTGCTCGTGCTGCCCCTGGTCCTGAATGCCGCCAGTCATGTGAAGCATGATATCCCCCAGGCCATCGCCTCGGCGCGGGCGCACCATCCTAGCGTCGAGTTCCGCTACGGGTGCCATCTGGGAACCACCGACCAGCTGTTAAAGGCCCTCCGCTATCGTCTACACCAGACCATGGTGGGGCTGGCCATGCCGGACCCCCGCACCACCGGTGTGGTGGTGCTGGCGCGGGGCGCGTCGGATATCGAAGCCACCGGCGAAGTCGCCAAGATGGCCCACTGGATCTACGAGACCACCCACCATGAGCTGGTGCTGCCCGCCTTTACCGACGTCTGCTTCCCGCGACTCGAACAGGTCGTGCAGCGACTCGATCTGCTCGGTGCCAGCCAGATGATCGTGTTGCCCTACTACCTGTTTACCGGACGGCTGATAAAACGCATCGAGCGGCAGGTGGAACGGCTTACAAAGCAGTATCCGAACCGAGTGATTGTGCAGGCGGATTACATCGGTGCCCATGAGCAGCTGCTTGATCTGCTCGACCTGCGTCTGCGGCAATGCCGCGAGGGCAGCCTACTTTCTCCCTATGATAACCCCGTCCCGTTGCAGTCCAACTGACCGCTTTTGAATCGCTGAACCGATGTGGCCTGCACCCCCGACCGCATGCGGGGTCGTCGGTGTTAGGCGCGGGGAAACACCTCGTTGGGCACGACGGCAAACGCGCCGTAATTCAATACGCCGAGATTTGGACCCTTTTTTAATAATGTACAGCTAACCATACCGTCTCCGGGATGATGCTCGTATTGATTACCTTATGCCTCTTGTACGCCGGTATATTTATGTATTCACCTTCCTTGAGGTTTATTACCGGCCCATTTTCAAACGAGATGTCGGCATTTCCCTTGAGTACAATGACCCATTCATTTTGCTCCTGGTCGTACCATCCGGTATCCGGTGAGGTATGTCCTTTTGATACGATACGTTCGATTTTGACTTTCTTGCTCTGTACAAGAACTTCAAATACTTCATTACTGAGATCTGCGGGGATCTTGGCATAGATGTTTCTTTTTTCCACAGATTTACTACCGGTCGTTAGTTCGTAGGTTAGGTTACAATGCCATTAAGTTAAGCGTTACGGTCGGCAAAGTAAGAGAAAAGACTACGAATCACGCGAATCCTCACGAATGGATTCGCGCCGATTCGCGTGCTTTGTCGTTTTCTCTTTCGTATTCCGATCCACCACGACAAGCGGCCAACAGCTAACTTAATGGCATCGGGTTAGGCGCGCTGCCCGCTCCCGAAGAACACAAACAGCATTGAACGCGCCGTAACCCAATACGGTGCTCCGAATTCGGATCAATCCTGAATTATTTGGCGCTGTTTGTGGGATCTGACGAGTTGCGTTACGACGCACCAAGGCTCGTTGGTCAGGCCGGCAACCGTGCCGGCGTCTTAACGCAATCTACACCCATACTCCCCGCCGCGCTGCCTGCCCGCGCGGACCTCGCGTTGCGTGAATGACACCAGACAGATCGCCATCTTCATCCAAGATCACAATGTCTTCATCTACCGGATTTTGTTCATTTATAAAGTCGACCAATTCAGGGCCGACCTTTCATGTCAATAGTTCTCATTTGCACTCCTGGCCGATGCGCCAACCTGCGCCACAAGGCCCACTTGCGGCTCATGAGTTGCCGTTATTGCCTTCGAACTCGGCGATCAGGCGTCGAACCGCGGCGGTGGGTGGCAGGCGTCCCCACATGACTTGGTGTTCGATCTCGGCCCGGATCTGTTCGACTCCCGCATGTTGGAAGAAGCTCGAACGCAGATGTTCCTCGACCATGGAGTAGACCCAGTCCAGGGTTTGGGCACGCCGGCGTTTCTCTAAGACACCCGAGTCCGTGGTCTGTTTGCGAAAGGTATCCACTAGGGCCCAGAGCTCGGGGATGCCTTCACCGGTCAATGAGGAGCAGGCATAGGCCCGGGTTTGCCAGCCGTCGGTAGCCGGCGCCAGGTAGTGGAGGGCGCGGTTGTATTCCAGTTGGGCGGCCTTGGCGCGGGACTTGTTGTCGCCGTCGGCCTTGTTGACCAACAGGGCATCGGCCAGCTCCATGATGCCCTTCTTGATGCCTTGCAGCTCGTCGCCCGCGCCCGCGATCATCACCAACAGGAAGAAATCGACCATAGAGCGGACGGTGGTCTCGCTCTGTCCCACGCCCACGGTCTCGACGAGAATTACGTCGAAACCCGCAGCCTCGCACACCAGGATGGTCTCGCGGCTCTTGCGGGTCACTCCGCCCAGGGTCCCCGAGGATGGGGAGGGGCGAATAAAGGCCTGCTCATGGCGGGAGAGCTGTTCCATGCGGGTCTTGTCGCCGAGGATGCTGCCCCGGGTCACCTTGCTGCTCGGATCCACCGCCAATACCGCTACCCGATGGCCTTGCTCGCACAGGTGGAGGCCCAAGGTCTCGATGAAGGTGCTCTTGCCCGCGCCGGGTACGCCGGTGATGCCGACCCGAATGGAGCACCCCGCATGGGGAAGCAGCCGGCGCAGTACCTCCTGAGACAGCTCCAGGTGCGCGTGGGCGTTGCTTTCCACTAGGGTAATGGTTTGGCCGAGCACATTGCGATCGCCGGCCAACACTCCGTCCATGTACTCGTCTACGCCGAGACGACGGCGGCGCAGAACGCCACCACCGGGTCGGGCCTGGCTTCCCGCCACGCCCGGCATGCCGTCATGCCCGCCCGATACGCCGCTCATTACCCTGCCGGCAAACGCCTTGCCGGCATCTTTTGGTGCCCATTCGGGCTTGGTGTTTTTGTTAGACACGGTTTCGTTTAAAGCGCTGGGGTTTTAAATCTACAGATTTTCGCAGATGTTTTCGTTGTTAAACAATCAATCGATGGGCATCTTGTCTGTTTGCTGGGCCCACCTTGGGTACATGCGTCCGTCCCCGGATGTCTTTTGTCCGGTCTACAGGTTCTGACCGACTTGCAGGGAAAACTACGAATCGCGCCAATCAGCGCAAATCGATCTGCGAGGATTCGTGTTCAGCGTGGTCTCTTACCTTCTGTAGTAGACTTTGCAACTTGGGAGTCGGCCGGGCAGCCGCTCCCGCGGTGTTGTCGCGGGGGAGGAAAGTCCGGGCTCCGCAGGGCAGGGTGCCAGGTAACGCCTGGGGGGCGCGAGCCTACGGAAAGTGCCACAGAAAATATACCGCCTAAATCCGTTTTAAGCCGGATCGGTAAGGGTGAAATGGTGCGGTAAGAGCGCACCGCGTCGGTGGCAACATCGGCGGCAGGGTAAACCCCACCCGGAGCAAGACCAAATAGGGGAACAGGCGGCTTCAGGCCGCGACGTGCGGCCCGCACGGGTTCCCGGGTAGGTCGCTTGAGGTGCACGGCGACGTGCATCCCAGATGAATGGCTGTCCACGACAGAACCCGGCTTACAGGCCGGCTCCCACTTTTCCTCTCGGGATGACGGTCAGCGTCCTCGGGGACTGCATGCGGAACAAACGAAGCCTTCGGGCATCACGATCGCTCGGGGTGCCGAACGCAGAGGTTTTCGTCGGGGAATGCCGTGACGAGCTTGCAGTAGGTCCGCCGGTAATTCAGACCAGCAACCAGGCTTCGGGGTTCCGACTTCGGAGCCCTCAGCTATCTGCACCCCTCCGGCTTGGGTGTAAGCGGCACTAACCGTCCATCCCATTTCCACCATTCCTACATCGTCGCAATGCCGCGCCGATATTCTCCTCCGCTTGATGAAAACACAGTATCTTGTTATTTTTAAGTGCCGCTGCACAATATCTTGTACCTGAATCCTTACCCCTTAGGTTTTGACGAACAAGAAATAAAGCAATTCATACCTTGACGGGGGGAGTATGCTTGCCTATTATCAGTGGAATGTGGGAGAAAGTGGGGTAAAGGGGAGTATCCGCTTGGAGGGGGTGGGTGTTGTTCCGGGGGGTTTCCTTCCTCAATCTGGACGCCAAAGGCAGGCTCGCGATACCGGCGCGGTATCGCGAGCGTTTGCAATCCTGTTGTGACTCCCGTTTGGTCATAACGGTCGACCGCGACCACTGTCTGCTGATCTATCCGGAGCCTACCTGGGTCGAGATCGAACGTAAGCTCGATCAGCTCCCCTCGTTCAACGAGCAGGCGCGGATGCTGCAGCGACTCTACATCGGTCACGCCCAGGAAGTCGATATGGATGGCCAGGGGCGCGTGTTGTTGCCGCCGGCATTGCGCAGCTTTGCTGCTTTGGACAAACGTGTCGCCCTGGTGGGTCAGGGCAAGAAATTCGAGCTGTGGGACGAAGAGGCCTGGAACGATAACTGCAACGACTGGTTGAACCAGGCCGATCTGTCGCAGATAGAGTCCAGTCCCGATATCGCATCCCTGAGCATCTAGCTGCCAGTCGCCAGTCACCAGCTACCAGTCGCCGGCTACCAGCGGAATTGTTTTTTGCCGCAAATGAACGCGAATGAACGCAAATCGGTACGTGACAAATGAAAGAAGTCTATTATAGAAATGTATGAAGAAAAATTGGGATTATTCGACCTGAAAGAAAATATTATAAATGAGGCAGATACAAAAAGCGGTTCGGCAGGGAAAATATTTACTGCATTTTTTATCGGGGTGGTGCAAATATGCTTTGGACTGATTGGGTTGGTCCTTTTAATAAATAGAATCGTTATAGTCTGATTGGATAGCTGGCGGACCCTTCCCAAACCTCTACCCCACCCCCTATGCGGGTCCGCTGTTCCAGGAGGCCCCAAAAGCCCCTCTCCCGCCGGGAGAGAGCCTGCCCCGAGCGCAGCGAGGGGGCTTGGGGAGAGGGGATTAAACAGGCGAGAGGGGATCGAAACTGATGCCGGCCCTTCCAGGCTCCAACGTCGATAAGCCACCGGATAGACCGAATGTCAACAGGCCCTAACACATCGATGTGGTTCGCGTCGTCCCTGACGCTCACCGCATCCTACGAGATTACATGGCATTTTCTCTGTGTTCTCGGCGTCTCTGTGGTTCAACTATTCCGCTGGCGACTGAATAGCTGGTGACTGGTAAGCAGTGGAGGATCCGGATGTGACGGGTATCCACACGCCGGTATTACTGGAGGAGAGCTTGGAGACCTTGGCGATCGACCCTGATGGGATCTATCTGGACGGCACCTCCCATCAAGCCGAGCCATACTGCGCATCGAGTTCAACTCAATCCTGAAACGTTTTCATGGCGCAGTATGGCTCGGCTTATGGGTGACGTTAGGCGCAAGTATCCAAGATCAGACAGAGGTGCGCTCATCATGAACAGCAAGGTGAATATGATCTATTGGAAATCGGAAAAATTTTGGCTTGGGAAACTGCTTGAGCATCCGGAGATCATGACTCAAGGAGAAAGTTTAGAAGAGCTGGAAGCAAACATTAGGGAAGCGTACCTGTTAATGGCTATGGATAATGTACCGGAACAGTACGAAACAAAAGAAATCGTTGTGTGAAAAGAAAGAAATTCGTCAGATCTCTGGAGCGCCAAGGCTGCTTCTTACTGCGTCATCGATCAAATCATGATATTTATATGAATGCAAAGAATGGCAGCAAGCAACCAGTTCCACGGCATTCTGAGATTGATGATCAGCTTGCAAAGCACATTCAGAGATATCTTGGTCTATAAACGCCTAATCACTTCGATGAATTTACTTCGAACCCCGGAACGCCAGGTCGGGCGTTCCCTACCGGGAATTGAGAGAGAAGGTGGCGCTGGGTACATATCATGAATCACGAGGATCTGCACGAATGGGGGGTTTTGTTCCTAATAGGAACATTTGCGTCGATTCGCGTGATTCGTAGTTAAAACAATGAATGTCAACAACCCCTAATACATCGATGCGGTTCGCGTCGTCCCTGACGCTCACCACATCCTACGGGGTTACATGGCATTTTCTCTGCGTTCTCGGCGTCTCTGTGGTTCAACTATTCTGCTGGCGACTGAAAGCTGGTGACTGGTAGCTGGAAGCTGGCGACTGCTGATACGGGCACTGTGAGTGCGATGGAAGCTATCCATACCCCGGTATTACTGGAGGAGAGCTTGGAGGCCTTGGCGATCGACCCCGATGGGATTTATATGGACGGCACCTTCGGCCGCGGAGGGCACGCACGTGCCTTGTTGGCCAGGCTTGGTGCCGGGGGAAGCCTGTTGGCGCTGGATCGGGATCCGCAGGCAGTTGCCGCAGGTAGTACCCTGGCCCGGCGTGACCCGAGGTTTGCCATAGAGCACATGCCCATCTCGCGGATGGAAGAAGTGGCACGGCGGCGCGGTCTCTTCGGTCGGGTAAGCGGACTGCTGCTGGATCTGGGGGTCTCCTCGCCGCAACTCGAGGCACCGGACCGGGGTTTCAGCTTTTCCCTGGACGGGCCTCTGGATATGCGCATGGACACCAGCAATGGACAGACCGCGGCCCAGTGGTTGGCGCAGGCCAAGGGGGAGGAGATCGCGCGTGTCCTGTGGGATTACGGCGAGGAGCGCCGCGCCGGGCGTATCGCCCGTGCCATCGTACGGGCCCGGGCCGAGCGGCCGCTCGTCACTACCTGTGCCCTGGGACAAATCGTCGCTGCCGCCAGTCCGAATCGGGAGCCGGGTAAACATCCGGCTACCCGGACCTTTCAGGCCATCCGGATCCATATCAATCGCGAGCTCGATGAGCTTCGCGTCTGCCTAGCCAATGTCTGCGATCTGTTGACCGCCGGTGGCCGGTTGGTAGTCATCAGCTTTCATTCCTTGGAGGACCGCATCGTCAAACGTTTCATCCGCAATGAGGCACGTGGGGATCGATTTCCCCGCGGCCTTCCCGTGACGGCGCGGGAGACGAACGCCCGGCTGCGGTCGATCGGCAAGCCGGTGCGGCCCTCCAGCACGGAGGTTGCCGCCAATCCCCGCGCGCGCAGTGCCCTGATGCGGGTAGCGGAACGGCTGGCATGACCCGTTACGAGCTGTGGTTTCTGTTGTTGCTCATCGCGGGTACCGTCGGTACCGGAATCGGGATCGTGTACACCAAGTATTTGAGCCGGGTAGCGTTCGTGGAGCTCCAGGCCCTACACGCCGAGCGCCAGAAGCTAGAGGTACGCTGGGGACAGCTGCGACTCGAGGAGGCCGCGTTGACCACCCACCCCCGCATTGAGACCAAGGCACGCAAGCTGCTCGGCATGTATCTGCCCCGAAGTGAGGACGTGCGCATGATCGGAGGCGAGCGATGACCGCTAGACCAAGGCGACGCAAGCGCGCCGAGCGTGTCGAACGCTTGGGCAAAAGACCGAGCTTCATGCTACGGCGCCGGGTCTTGGTCGGGGCCCTGGGAATGCTGTTTCTGGCCGTGATCGCGAGTGCCTTCGAGCGCCAGGTCATGGAGAAGGATTTTCTCCGCAACGAAGGCGAGCGCCGCCATCTTCGGGTGTGCGAAATCCCCGCCCGACGGGGCATGATCTCGGACCGCAACGGGGAGCCGCTCGCCGTCAGTACCCCGGTGGCTACTGTCTGGGGTGATCCCCGCCGATTGGTGGAACAGCCCCGAATGGTGCGTGCTTTGGCCGGGGCCTTGAAAGTAAATGGGACTAAGTTGATGGCGCGGCTGACGGCCAAGCGTGAGCGCGCTTTCCTCTATCTCAAACGGAGGATCGGGCCCAAGGAGACCGCTGCCGTGAAGCAGGTTTTAGAGAAGCACCGGCTGCGGGGGGTGGGCCTGGAATCCGAATACCGACGCTTCTATCCCAGCGGCGAGATCTTCGGCCATGTCATCGGCTTCACCGATGTGGACGACCGTGGTATCGAGGGTATGGAGCTCGCTTACGATTCCTGGCTGCGGGCAGAGCCCGGTAAGCGGCGGGTCATCCAGGACGGTCGGCGGCGCGTGGTAGCCGAGATCGAGCGCATCAAGCCACCGCGTCACGGTAGACATCTGATCCTGAGCATCGATCGGCGCCTGCAGTTCCTCGCCTACCGGGAGCTGGTGCGGGCGGTAGACAAGCATCGGGCGGTAGCCGCCTCCGCGGTGGTGTTGGACGTGGAGACCGGCGAGGTGCTGGCGATGGTGAACCAGCCGGCCTACAACCCCAACGCCAAGCTGAGCGGTAGGGAAAGTGCCCGTCGCAATCGCGCCCTCACCGATGTCATGGAGCCCGGCTCCACGGTCAAACCCCTGGTGGTGGCCGCGGCCTTGGAGGCGGGTCTGGTGGGTCCGCGCACGCCCATCGACACCAATCCGGGCACCCTGCGCGTCGGGCCCGATATGGTCAGGGATATCCGCAACTACGGCCGGTTGGATACCACGGGCGTCATCACCAAATCGAGCAACGTGGGTGTGGTCAAGCTGGCCTTGCGGATGCGTAAGGCCGCGCTGTGGCGGCTTTACGACCGACTCGGCTTCGGTCGTGCGACCGGGGTCAAGTTTCCGGGCGAGACCCCGGGGCAGCTGCGTCACTTCCGGGATTGGCGACCGTTCGAGCATGCCACCCTGGCCTTCGGCTACGGCCTGTCGGTGACCACCTTGCAGCTGGCCCAGGCCTACGGGGTGTTGGCGGCGGACGGTATCAAGCGTCCGCTCAGTCTCCTCAAGCTTCCTGAGCCCCCCGCCGCGGAACGGATTCTCTCTGCCACCACGGCGCGCCGGGTGCGGACCATGCTGGAGACGGTTGTTTCCGCTAAGGGTACGGCCAGGCTGGCCGCCATCGAGGGCTACCGGGTCGCCGGCAAGACGGGTACGGCCAAGAAGGCGGTCCGGGGCGGCTACTCCGCCAGGCGCTATCAATCGGTCTTCGCCGGTATGGCCCCCGCCTCCCGGCCCCGTTTCGTCATGGTGGTCATGATTGACGAGCCGCGCGGCAGACACTACTACGGCGGCAAGGTCGCCGCTCCCGTGTTCGCCAAGGTTATGGAGGGGGCCCTGCGTCTGTTCAATGTGCCGCCTGACAATCCGGATGCGACCCTGCTGTTGGCGGGGGTGGGTGACCGGCGGTGATGTGGAGGCTTTCCGAAGCCGCCGCCCGCATTGGGGGCCGTGTCGCAGGCGCTGATGTCCGTTTCGATGCCGTCGGCAATGATAGCCGCGGGGATTGCACCGGGCAGCTCTTCGTGGCCCTGCGCGGAGCGCGTTTCGATGCCCATGGGTTCGTCGTCCAGGCGGGACAAAGGGGTGCCGCGGCGGCCCTGGTGGATCACCAGGTAGATGCGGATATTCCGCAACTAGTAGTCGACGATACCCGCTTAGGTCTGGGAAGACTGGCCGCGGCCTGGCGGGAGCGTATCACCGGAGAGGTGATCGCGGTTACCGGGAGCAACGGCAAGACCACCTGCAAGGAAATGATCGCCGCCGTCCTGGGGCAGGTCGGCTCGGTGCACGCCACCGGCGGCAATCTGAACAACGACATCGGCCTGCCCCTGACCCTGCTCGCTGCCCGCGACCAGGACTTTCTGGTCCTGGAGCTGGGTGCCAACCACCCCGGCGAGATCGCCTACCTGACCGCCATCGGACGCCCGGATATCGCCGTCATCACCAACGCGGGGCACGCCCACCTGGAGGGCTTCGGCAGCCTCGAGGGCGTCGCCCGGGCCAAGGGTGAGATCGCCCAAGGTCTGCCGGCGGACGGTACCTTCATCGTGCCCTCGGATTCGCCTTGGATCGACCTGTGGCGCGATCTGGCCGCCGGTCGCCGGGTGCTGACCTGCGGTTCCGATGTCACGGCCGATGTGCGCGCCGAGGTCGATGAGATACAAGGCGTCTGGGACGAGAATGGCTTCCGCACCGATTTTGCGGTCCGGGTCGGTGGCAGAGAGCTGGAGCTGGCGCTGGGTCTGGCGGGCACGCACAACATTCGAAATGCCCTGGTAGCGGTGGCCGTTGCCAGGGTCTTGGAGGTAGGGCCCGATGCGATCCGGGCCGGGCTTGCGGGCTTGCAGCCGGTGCCCGGGCGTTTGTGTCCCCGCCAGTGCCCCGGTGGGCTGCGTCTGATCGACGACAGCTACAACGCCAACCCGGACTCGGTCCGGGCGGCCATCGAGGTGCTCGTGGGGTTACCCGGTCGCCACTGGCTGGTACTGGGCGACCTGGCAGAGCTGGGATCGGACGCCGAGGCGCTGCACTCGGGCCTGGGGGAAGCCGCCCGGACGGCCGGCGTCGAGGTTCTCTACACGGTGGGAATACTCAGTGCGGCGGCGGCGGAGGCCTTCGGCACAGGCGGGAGGCACTTTCCCGATCAGGCATCCCTGATCTCCGCGCTGCGTAGACACTTGGGTCCCCGTGACCTGGTATTGGTGAAGGGATCTCGGGCCGCTGCCATGGAGCAAGTAGCGGACGCCGTTTGCGGTGTGGGAGGGGCTTGAGATGCTCCTCTATCTGACCGCTTGGCTCGGGCAGTTCGAGAGTGCCTTCTCCGTCTTTCGCTACCTGACCCTACGTGGGATCATGGCGGTGCTCACCGCCCTGATCATCTCTTTCCTGGTCGGACCGGCCATGATCCGGCGTCTGACCCGGTACAAGATCGGTCAGACCGTAAGGGACGACGGTCCCCAAAGCCACCTGTCCAAGGCCGGTACCCCCACCATGGGCGGGGCCCTGATCCTGGTGGCCGTCGGGATTGCCACCCTACTGTGGGCAGACCTCGCCAACGGCTATGTCTGGCTGGTGCTGCTGGTCACCCTCGCCTGCGGGGCCATCGGGCTGGTGGATGACTATCGGAAGCTGGTGCTCAAGGACCCCCGGGGCCTGGCCTCCCGCTATAAGTTCCTCGGGCAGTCTCTGGTGGGTCTAGCCGCTGCCGGATCCCTCTATGCCAGCGCCACGACCCCTGCCGAGACAGCCCTGCTGATGCCCTATCTGAAGGAGGTCTCCTTCCAGCTCGGGCCCTGGTTCATACTCCTGGCCTATCTGGTCATCGTCGGCTCCAGCAACGCCGTGAATCTTACGGACGGGCTGGACGGGCTCGCGGTACTGCCCGCGGTGCTGGTCTGCGGTGCCCTGGCCGTGTTTGTCTATGCCTCCGGTCATGTGGATTTCGCAACCTATCTCAAGATCCCGTATGTGCCGGGTGTCGGCGAGGTGATGGTCTTCTGCGGCGCCTTGGTGGGCGCCGGGCTCGGCTTCCTCTGGTTCAACACCTATCCGGCGCAGGTCTTCATGGGAGACGTGGGCGCCCTGGCCCTGGGTGCGGCCCTCGGCACAGTCGCGGTGATCGCCCGCCAGGAAGTGGTGTTGCTGATTATGGGCGGGGTCTTCGTCATGGAGACCCTGTCGGTGATGATGCAGGTGGTCTCCTTCAAGCTGACGGGCAAACGGATCTTTCGCATGGCGCCCCTGCACCATCATTTCGAGCTCAAGGGTTGGCCGGAGTCGAGGGTGATTGTGCGGTTCTGGATCCTGACCGTGATTTTGGTGTTAATTGGACTGGCGAGTTTGAAGATCCGGTAAGCGTTGGAACCGCATCATTCGTTTTTATCCGCAAATGAACGCGAATAAACGCAAATCGGATTTTATGCTTCGTCATTCTGGCAGGGATTGCCGGAATCCAGGAATCAGGGATGGCAAGCCTGAGGGAACCTGAAACACTCGCTGTAGACATCAGACCTACCGGTTCATGCCGATGTGGTCCGTTGCACTCACCACATCCTACACGGCTCATACCATGAACAAGCAAAAAGTTATCGAAATATTCAAGTCTGAAGCCAAGCTGGCTGAAGTTCTAGGTGTGGATATAACCCAGGTAATAAGTCTACCCGAACAACTTCAGACAAAGCATGTGGATGAAATAATAGGAGCAGCAGTCAGGAATCGTATTGAAGAACATAAAATGGATAAGTTGATAGACCTACTCAGAACTTACTACCCACTACCTGCGCGGAATTGAAACTCTAAAGCGTATCCGAACAATCTTAAGACGTGATTCCGTTCGAGGTATGAATCGATTATCAAACCTTGAGAAGAGGCGCTTATGTCCTACCAAAACATCGATGCATCGCTCTCGCCCGCCGAGGTGAAGGCTATCAAAGACGCCTTCGGGATCGTGCTCAAAAAACTCCCGTTTCTGGTCAATATGACGCCCCACGAGCGTAAGATCGTCTTCAAGACCGGGCCCGACAGCGTATCCTTCGTCCAAAATGCCCTGGATGCCGCCCAGGACCATCCGAGTATCCTCCCCGGCAGCTTCAGCACCAAGGGATTCGAGAAGGATGTGGATCTCTTCACCACCCTCACCGAGCTGGGCACGCTGGCCGAATCGGTCGCTTCCCAGATAGACGACACGCGCCTGGCGGTGGGCAGCGAGGCCATGCGGGAAGCGACCGAGGTTTACAACTATGTCAAGGCCGCCGCCAAGACCACGCCGGGGCTCAAACCCATAGCCGACCAATTGGGCGAACGCTTCAAGGGAGCGAGCAAAAAGAAGCAGCCCGATCACCCGGAGGCATGAGGAATGGAAGTGGCGATCGAGGATCGAAACCTCGACGCCAAGGATCAGAAGCTCAACGCCAAGGATCAGAACCTCGATGCCGAGGATCAGAAGCTCGGTGCCGAGGATCAGAAGCTCGACACCGAGGATCAGAACCTCGACGCCGAGGATCAGAAGCTCGGCACCGAGGATCAGAACCTCAACGTCCAGGTTCGGAAGCTCAACGTCGAGGATCAGAACCTCGATGTCAAGGATCAGAAGCTCGGCGCCGAGGATCAGAGGCTCAGTACCGAGGATCAGAAGCTCGCAAACTTGTCCCGACGGAGGAGGGATCTTGACGCTCCAGCGTCGCTAAGCAACCAGGTAGACCATAGCCAATGCCTGTCGGTACTGCGGGGCATAGTCCGCTGGAGCGGACAAGATGGCGTTCCCACGCTGGAGCGTGGGAACGAGCGCATGATGGACACAGGCCTGATTTCTCCGCGGCGCGGAGCTTCCGCGTTCCCACGCAGCGCGTGGGAACGAGAAATCATCGCTTATCATGAATATCATTGAAAATGATATTGTCAGCTTAGCCGCATTATTGGGTTCCTGGGTAATAGTGACTGGCGGTATTTGGAAGCTCTTTGATCGTATTGAAGGAGTTGCAGCACCAGAAGCTAAAAAAAGCGTGTCACAATGGTTATTGCGGTTAGACTTGGAAAATCACTTCATCAGGTGGGCCGATACATTTTCCGAGGCGTTCGATACTATTTTTGGAACCCGCCACCTTTCATGGAGATGCTTTTATCGATCGGCAATCGCATCATTGATTGCCGTTTTGGTGATGACTCTCTTTTGGGCGTATCTCAGACCTGAGCAATTCATGGCTTTTATAGATAGGTTCAACACAGAGGTGTTTGGATGGATGCTTATAGCTTCGGTTAGTTTGAATTTAATACCTGATTATCTTTCACTGCTTGAAAGTCGCTACATCATATCCCTGTTAAGAAACAGCACATCCATGCCAGAACATATCGCATTGATCGTCCTGGATTTTATTGCCACTTTCTTAATAGCTCTGATCGCTTTGTTAATATTCATAATATTCGTGGACGTAATTACTTTTGATGGATTCTTGGCGGGGTTTTTATCAAACGTATTACCGCTCTCATCTCCGGGTGGGAGTCAGCCATCATTTGGGATTTGGTTTTATTCAACATTCTTCACATCAGTTTGGGTTTGGATCTACATCTTAAGTGGAATTTTGCTCTCTACGCGAAAGCCCATCGACCTATTCATAACAAAATTCAAGCGGTTTTTTGATGTCGAGAAAAAACCTTTTCTGTCAATGGGCGGGGCTTCCATACTAGTCATTACTGCCATGTACTTGGTTATCATTCCTGTTGTTTTTGTGCTTAAGGGTGATTAATAAATGTTTCAATTGCTCGTTCCCACGCTCCAGCGTGGGAATGCCATCTTGGCCGCTCCAGCGGGCAGGTTTGGTGACGCTGGAGCGTCAAGATTTGCTCCCACGCCGGAGCGTGGGAGCCAGATGAGACGGTCTCTAAAGCAGTATTCTAAAAATCTTGTTAATCCTGAGAATCCTGTTAATCCTGTACTATTAGACGCTGCCAAATACTGTAGCTCAATGCCACGGCTTCATTAGAAGCGATTACAGCAGTGCCTGGAATGACGCGAATGACGCAGCCCCGATCCCTCACCGGCAAGGCCCTGATTCTGGGCCTGGGCAAGACCGGTCTGTCTTGCGCCCGTTATCTGGGGAACCAAGGGATTACCGTGGCGGTCATGGATTCGCGCCCAGCGCCTCCCGAGCTGGCGGTGGCACGTGAGGAATTGCCGGACCTGCCTCTGTTTCTTGGCGGCTTTGATCCGGCCGTCATCAGGGCCGCTGAACAGCTGATCGTCAGCCCTGGCGTGTCCTTGCGGGAACCTCCCATTGCCGAAGCAGCGGCGCGGGGGGTGCCGGTGCTGGGGGACATCGAGCTGTTCGCCCAGGCCGTGCGCGCCCCGGTGGCCGCTATTACCGGCTCCAACGGCAAGAGTACGGTCACCACCCTGTTGGGGCGGATGGCGCACTTGGCCGGCGTCCGGGCAGCGGTGGGCGGGAACCTGGGACAACCGGCCCTGGAGCTGCTCAATGACGGCGTGCAGCTCTATGTGTTGGAGCTGTCCAGCTTTCAGCTCGAATCTACCCGGTCCCTCGCACCCGAGGCGGCGACCGTGCTCAATGTCTCGGCGGATCATATGGACCGTTACGACAGTCTCGCCGATTACGCCGCTGCCAAGGCGCGGATCCTATCCGGGGCCCGAACGGCGGTCCTCAACCTGGACAATCCCCAGGTGCGGGCCATGGCGGGTATAGCGGACCGGGACACTGGATTTTCCTTAGGTCCACCGGAGCAGGCATCGGATTTCGGATTGATCGAGCACGGCGGTGTCTCCTGGATCGCCCACAGAGGTGAGCGTCGGCTACCGGTCGCCGAGGTTGCTATAAGGGGCCGCCACAATCTGGCCAATGCCCTGGCCGCGCTGGCTATGGGTCAGGCCTGTGGGCTGCCAGAGGCAGCCATGTTGGAGGCCCTACGTACCTTCCGTGGACTGCCCCACCGCACCGATCTGGTGGCCACCAAAGGGGACATCGACTGGTACGACGACTCCAAGGGGACCAACCCAGGTGCGACCGTCGCTGCCCTGAAGGGTCTGGTCGATCCCGCGGGTCCCAGGCGGGCGGTCCTCATCGCCGGCGGCGAGGGTAAGGGTGCCGACTTCACCCCCCTGGTAGCGGTGGTGGAGAGAATGGCGCGGGCGGTGGTCCTGATCGGGCGCGACGCCCCCCTGATCGAACGTGTGCTTGATGGCCGGGCGAAGATACTGCGCGCGCGTGACATGATAGATGCGGTGCGCCGCGCCCTCTCTGCCGCGCGGCCCGGCGATTGTGTGCTGCTCTCCCCGGCCTGTGCCAGCTTCGATATGTTCGAGGACTATGCCCATCGAGGTCGGGTCTTCGCGGCGGCGGTGGAGGCACTCGAGGTATGAGCGCCGAAGATCAGACCCCACAGACGAACCTCAACGCGCATCCCGACGCTGCGGGAAGGCGGGCGGATCCCGATTCGAAGGCGCCGCAGCGGGATCGCCGGCAGATCGGTCGGTTGCCGGACCTGGACTGGCCGCTCCTGGCCTGTGTGCTGGTGCTGTTGGGATTCGGGTTCGTGATGATGTCATCCGCGTCCATGCCCATTGCCGATCGTACCTTCGATGCCCCGCTCCATTTCGTGATCCGGCATGCCCTGGCCCTGGGGCTGGCCGCGGTGGCGGGAATCCTGGTGTTTGCCACCCCCTTGGCCTGGTGGGAGCGGTCGGGACCCGTCTTGTTCTTCTTAGGTCTAGTCTTGTTGGTCCTGGTCCTGGTGCCGGGAATCGGGCGTACGGTCAACGGCGCCAGCCGTTGGATTCCGCTTGGGCCCCTCAACCTCCAGAGCTCCGAGTTCATGAAGTTCTTTGCCGTCATCTTCGTGGCCGGCTACCTAGTGCGCCGCCGCGAGGAGGTGGTCACCAGCCTGTGGGGATTTCTCAAGCCCATGATCCTGATGGTGATCGCCAGTGCCCTGATCATGCGCCAGCCGGACTTCGGCACCACCGTCATCCTGCTCGCCACGGTGCTGGGTCTGTTGTTTCTCGGTGGTGTCCGGCTGACCCATTTCGCGGTTCTGTTCGCGATGCTGACGATGGCCGCCGTGGTCCTGGTGGCGCTGGAGCCCTATCGGCTGGAACGGGTTACCTCCTTCATGAATCCCTTCGCCGACCCCTTCGATACCGGCTTCCAGCTCTCCCAGGCACTCATCGCCTTCGGTCGCGGGGAGTGGCTCGGGGTCGGGCTCGGGAACGGCATCCAGAAACAGTTTTTTCTCCCCGAGGCCCACACGGACTTTCTGATGGCGGTCATCGGTGAGGAGCTCGGGCTGGTGGGCACCCTGGCGGTGATCGCCGCCTTCGGTTTTTTCCTGTGGCGGGTGCTGGCCATCGGTGTCCGTGCCGAGCGCGCCGGTTGCTGGTTTGCCGCGTACGCGGCCCACGGGTTCGGGTTGGGCATCGGCCTCCAGGCCATGATCAACATCGGCGTGAATCTCGGTCTGTTGCCGACCAAAGGGCTCACCCTGCCCTTCATGAGCTACGGGACCAACAGTATCATCGTCACCTGCATGGCGGTGGGACTCCTGCTGCGGATCGACCGGGACCTGCGGCTCGGGACCGTGGAGCGGAGATCCGCGGAGGGGATGACATGGGCCCCCGCCTAGCCCTCATGGCCGGGGGCACCGGCGGTCATGTCTTCCCCGCCCTGGCGGTGGCCGAGTTGCTGCGCGAGCAGGGTATGGAGGTGTTCTGGATCGGCACCCGGCGTGGCCTGGAGGCACGGCTGGTCCCCGCGAACGGATTTCCCCTGGAGTGGATCGGCATCGAGGGGCTGCGGGGCAAGGGGGCGCGGCAGATCCTGGCGGCCCCCTTCAAGCTCTTGGCGGCCCTGCGTCAGGCAGCGGGTATCCTGCGTCGGCGCCGTCCCGATCTGGTATTGGGGATGGGCGGCTTTGCCTCCGGGCCCGGTGGACTCATGGCCAGGCTCTTAGGTATCCCCCTGGTGATCCAAGAGCAGAACCGGATACCGGGACTTACCAATCGCTACTTGTCCCGCATCGCCGCGCGGGTGTTCGAGGCCTTTCCCGGTAGCTTCCCTGAAGGACGTGGCGTGGTCACCAGTGGCAACCCGGTCCGGCCGGAGATCCTGG
Organism: Candidatus Thiosymbion oneisti; assembly: GCF_900092655.1. Taxonomy (GTDB): domain Bacteria; phylum Pseudomonadota; class Gammaproteobacteria; order Chromatiales; family Chromatiaceae; genus Thiosymbion; species Thiosymbion oneisti. The sequence continues at coordinate 18,104 of NZ_FLUY01000088.1, read as the reverse complement.
CCCTACCGGCGCCCCAGGAGCGGTTGGCGGCTCGGTCCGGTCCCGGCCGTCTGCTTGTGATCGGGGGGTCCTTGGGGGCCAAGGTGCTGAATGAGACCGTCGCCGGGGCGGTTGCCACCTTGCCTCCCGAGCAGCGGCCGCAGATCCGCCACCAGGCCGGTGAGCGCACCCTGGAGACGGCCCGCAGGGCCTTCCTCGACGCTGGGGTCGAGGCCGAGGTGACCCCCTTCATCGCGGACATGGCCGCGGCCTATGCCTGGGCGGATCTGGTGGTGTGCCGGGCCGGCGCCCTGACCGTGTCCGAGCTGGCGGCGGCGGGGGTGGGCTCGATCCTGGTGCCCTATCCCTATGCGGTGGACGATCACCAGACCGCCAACGCCCGCTACCTGGCAGACGTGGGTGCCGCGCAGCTCTTACCCCAGACCGAGCTCTCCACGGCGTCCCTGGGTGCGGCGCTGGCCGGGCTTTTGGGCAACCGATCACGCCTGATCGCGATGGCCCAGGCCGCCCGTGGTCGGGGGTCGCCGGATGCGGCGGCGCGGATCGCTCGGGCCTGTTGGGAGGTCGGTGGGGCATGAGCGTGGCGATGCGTTTCGGGGCCGATAATATGGGGCGGATCCGCCACCTGCATTTCGTCGGTATCGGGGGTTCGGGCATGAGTGGGATCGCCGAGCTCATGACCAACCTCGGCTATCGGGTCTCCGGCTCCGACCAACAGGCGAGTGAGGCAACCCGGCGGCTGGAGGGCCTGGGCGTGATGGTCCGGATCGGACACCGGGCCGAGCAGGCACAGGGGGCCGATGCGGTGGTGGTCTCTACCGCCATCAACGCGGACAACCCGGAGCTGTGCGCCGCCCGAGCGCAGCGGATCCCAGTGGTACGCCGCGCCGAGATGTTGGCCGAGCTCATGCGTTTCTACTATGGGGTGGCGGTCGCCGGAACTCATGGTAAGACTACGACCACCAGCCTGATTGCGAGTGTGCTGGCCGAAGGCGGGCTGGATCCGACCTTTGTGATCGGTGGGCTCCTGAACAGTGCCCGCGCCAACGCCCGATTGGGCACGAGCCAGTACCTGATCGCCGAGGCCGACGAGAGCGATGCCTCCTTCCTCTATCTGCAGCCTATGCTGGCGGTGCTCACGAACGTCGACGCCGACCACATGCACACCTACGACAATGACTTCGATCGCCTCCGCAACACCTTCATGGAATTTCTGCACCATCTGCCCTTCTACGGGTTGGCGGTCTTGTGTATCGACGATGAAGAGGTCCGCGCCCTGGCGCCCATGATCCCACGTCCGGTGCGTACCTATGGCACCCGTGCGGAGGCGGACATACGAGCCGAGGAGATCTGCCAACAAGGCCTGCGTATGGTTTTCTCCGTGCATTGGGAGGGGCGGGAGGGACCCCTCCGGGTGGAGCTCAATCTGCCCGGGCGTCACAATGTGCTCAACGCCTTGGCCGCGATCACGGTGGCCCTGGAGCTGGGCGTGGAGGAGACAGCCATCCAGCGCGCATTGCGCGACTTCCAGGGTATCGGCCGCCGCTTTGCTGTCCGGGAGATCAAGGCGGGGAACGGTCGCGAGCTGATTTTAGTGGACGATTACGGGCATCACCCGCGGGAGGTAGCGGTCACGCTCGAGGCGGCGCGCCGTGGTTGGCCGGGGCGGCGACTGGTGCTGGTGTTCCAGCCGCACCGCTTCACCCGCACCCAGGAGCAATTCGAGGATTTCGTGCAGATACTGTCGGATGCGGATGTACTCGTCTTGTGCGAGGTCTATGCGGCGGGGGAATCGCCGCTGCCGGGCGCCGACGGCCGCACCCTGAGCCGTGCGATCCGGGCCCGCGGCGAAGTGGATCCGGTGTTCGCCCGCGACTTACAGGATGTGCCCCGAATGCTGGGGACCCTGCTCGAAGACGGCGACCTAGTCCTGACCATGGGGGCTGGCGATATCGGCGCCCTGGCGGGCCGGTTGCCGGAGCTTTTGAGTGATGAGTGATGAGCTCGTAGGATGCGGTGAGCGCGGTGATTCTGAGCTTGCCAGCCGGTGCGCGCTCTCCCGCGCGAACCGCATCGATGATGCCGTTCGCCGGGGCATCCTACCGATGACATTGAGCCGACAGAATTTTCCCGAAGGATTTGTCCGCAAATGAACGCGAATAAACGCAAATCGGTTGCAAAAGGTTACATTATCTTTCTATCCGCAGATGACACAGATTCTCACAGATTAAAAAGTAATCGTTCAGACCCCGCTTCGTCATTCCGGCAGGGATTGCCGGAATCTGCCGGTGCCATGGATTGCAAAAGCGGCAGCGGCCTGAACGCTTGCGATATTGGATTAGAGGAGGATGTCGATGTTTCAAATATCACGCCAACAATACAGCAGTTTGTCAAATAGATTTCTAAGAAACAACATCTATAACAAGATCATATCCGGCTTTCCTGAGCTTTCAGCACAATACGGAGATAACGATCTCAAATATATGATCTATGTTGCCTGTAACAGGGCCAGTAAGCTCGGCGTGCATTCCATCAAGGCGTACCATCAATATGCTTTATTGTATATTTCGACCAAAGGTAAGCTCGAATCTCCCGAAGTGGTGAAGTTTCTGAATCTTGAGAAGTATACGATGGATCAGAAGTTGGATATGTTGGTCCGTCAACTCCGCTACACGAAAGGATAACAGGAGAATGACTGATTTTTGAATAAAAGGAGATTATAATGCCGGCTCCGGCTATTGGCCTTGCTGTCCTTGTTCCGGAGGCCGCGGCGGCGCTCGCCGCGGCGGCAAAAGCCACTGTGGCTGTAATCGGGGGTGCATTGGGACTGGCCGGCGTGGCAGTGCTCGCCGAAAAGATCGACGAGCAAACGGAAGGCGAGTCCAAAGAGCGGCCAGAGAATGATATATGTGTGCATTGTGAAAAGGAAAAGCGAAGGGAGACTAATAAGGAGCGAACGCGGCGAGAAAAAGCAGCCCGCAAAGAAAAGAGGGAGAACGAGCGTGCATCTGATAGATATGTTGATTGGAGGAAAAAGAAATTAGAGAAGCGGGGAGGCAAAGATGCCACTCATAAGGCCCATGACAAGAAGAGGAAAGGGGAGTCGGACCGCTCCAGAAAACAGATCGACGAAGACTATGAACAATAGTTCCAGAGAGGGCAATTCCAGGTGGAAGATACCGAACGACTGATTGATGCGGTGAACAATGGGCGTATCGAGGAAGTAAGAGGCTTTCTGGCCCGTGGGGCAAGCGTCGATACCACCGATACCGACGGCGATAGCCTGTTACTCCTAGCCGCCGGTGAAGGCGACCTGGAGATGGTGAAGCTCCTGCTGGCGCGGGGAGCCGATCCGCTCCATGTGGGGAGTGACGGCTTCGTCGTTTGGCACTGGGCCGCCTATGGATGTTCCCTGGAAATCGCCCGTTTGCTGCTCCCCCTGAATCCACATATCGACTTGAAGGATTACGACGGCATAACACCTTTGGGGTACGCCCTGATGGATGATTGCATGGAGGTCGCGGAGTTCCTGTTGGTCCATGGCGCGGACCCGGACTCCACCGACGATAACGGTCGGACCCTATTGCATGACGCGGCGGCTCGTGGGAATGAGAAAGGGGTGCGTCTACTCCTGAAATATGGTGCGCGGATTGATGTAGAGGACAAACGCGGTGCCCTGCCTTGTCAATACGTCCCGGACGATAAGGAGGAGTTATTGCTGAAGCTCATCCCCGAAGACGGACTGGGAGATACCGAGCGACTGATCGATGCGGTGAGCAATTGGCGTGTCAAAGAGGTCGAAGATTTTCTGGCCGGGGGGGCGGATGTTAATACGACCGATGCCGACGGCGATAGCCTGTTACTCCTGGCCGCCGCTGAAGGCGACCTGGATATGGTGAAGCTCCTGCTGGAACGGGGTGCCAATCCGTTCCATGTCGGCAGTAAGGGTTTCACCGTTTGGCACTGGATTCCCTTCGGGTGTTCCCTGGAAATCGCCAGCTTACTCCTTCCCCTGAATCGGCATATCGACGCGAAAGCTCATAATGGTGCGCCGCCTTTGTGGTATGCCGTGGGGCGGGGTTGCACGGAGATCGCGGAGTTCCTGTTGACCCATGGCGCGGATCCGAACCATTCCAGCCCTCGTGGTCGGAGCCTGTTGCACTATGCCGCTAGTCTTGGGAACGAGAAGAACGTCCGTCTGCTCCTGAAATATGGCGCGCGTACCGATCTAGCTAGCAAGCGCGGCGTCCTGCCTTATGAGTGCGTCCCGGACGACAAGCCGGAGTTGTTATCGGTGCTCACCCCTGAGAACCAACAGGTTGCTTTATCTTGATTTTCACCTTCGGTGGGAATGAAAAACAGGAAGTACCGATATTAAGCGTATTCTTCGTGTATACGCGGGATAAACGAGCTATTATCGTTTCAGCCAAAGACATGTCAGAGAAAGAAAGGCGTAGATATGCCAACTAAAACCCCAGTTTCAAATGCCGGCACCTACCAAGAGATCGGGGCATTTTGGGATGACCATGATGCTACGGAGTTCGGAGAACAAACAGATGCAAGGTTCCAGGTGAATGTATCGTCCCAACACCGGTACTATCCAGCAGATAAGAACCACGGATGGACACGGATAAACACAGATCACAACTCGTGTTTATCCGTGTCCATCCGTGGTTCCAAAGAATACCCATGAATAGCGACCCGGCCAAAGCCTCATTACCCCTCCGCGGCGAGCTGCGCGTAGACGAGCCGCTGGCCCGTCACACCAGCTGGCGAGTGGGGGGACCGGCACGCCGGTTTTTCCGGCCAGCGGATGCCGCCGATCTGGCGGCCTTTCTGCGTGGCCTGGATCCGACCGAGCCGGTGTTCTGGCTCGGGCTGGGCAGCAACCTGCTGGTGAGCGACGCGGGTTTTGCCGGTACCGTGATCCAGACCCAGGGTTGCTTGAGTGTCTTGAGGCGTGTCGGGGAGCGTGGGATCCGGACCGAGTCCGGGGTCTCCTGCGCCAAGGTGGCGCGCTTCGCTGCCAGGCTCGGACTCACCGGGGTGGAGTTCCTGGCCGGGATCCCCGGCACCATGGGCGGCGCCCTGGCCATGAATGCCGGTGCCTATGGGGGAGAGACTTGGGACCGGGTCGGGCGCGTGCTCACCATCGACCGCCGGGGCGAGCTGCGTGAACGTCTGCCGAAGGACTTCCGCATCGGTTACCGCCGGGTCCAGGGTCCGCCGGGCGAGTGGTTTTTGGGGGCGGAGCTGGCGCTGGAGCCGGGGGATGCCGCGGCCAGCCTGGAGCGCATCCATGATCTACTCGAGCGGCGGGGACATGCTCAACCGATCGGGCTTCCGAGCTGCGGCTCGGTGTTCCGGAATCCTCCCGGCGACCATGCCGCACGGCTCATCGAGGCGGCAGGTCTGAAAGGATTGTGTGTGGGCGGTGCGCAAGTATCGGAAAAGCATGCGAACTTCATCGTCAACATGGGGACCGCCAGCGCGTGGGACATCATCCGACTCATCGAACGAGTACAGTCAGAGGTGGCGCGTACCAGCGGTGTGCGCCTGACGCCCGAGGTGTGTCGGGTCGGGGGTTGGGGGTCATGACCTCGCAGGCGGACGAGTTCGGCAAGGTGGCCGTGCTCCTGGGCGGACAGTCGGCCGAACGTGAGATCTCCCTCAAGAGTGGTGGTGCCGTGTTGACGGCCTTGGTACGTCAAGGGGTGGACGCCTATGGACTGGACCCGGCGCAGACCGGTGCCTTGGAGCAGCTAGGTAGCGGTGGATTTGCGCGGGCGTTTATCATCCTCCACGGTCGCGGCGGCGAGGATGGACAGATCCAGGGTGCGCTCGAGACCATTGGGTTAGCCTACACGGGCTCGGGGGTGTTAGGCTCGGCCTTAGGGATGGATAAATACCGTTGCAAGCGCTTGTGGCAGGGTTGTGGTCTGCCGACCGCGGACTTCGCATTATTGCGGCAGGAAGCGGACCTGGCGCAGGCAGGGGCCCTGGGTTTCCCCCTCATGATCAAGCCGGCCCGTGAGGGCTCCAGCCTCGGGATGGCACGGGCGGACGATCCCGAGACGCTGGTCAAGGCCTGGCGCGCAGCGGCGCAGTACGATGCCCTGGTCCTTGCCGAACGCTGGATCAAGGGTCCCGAATATACCTGCGCCGTCCTGAACGGCGAGGCCCTGCCTCTGATCCGCCTGGAGACGCCGCGTGCCTTCTACGACTATGAGGCCAAATATCTTGCCGATACCACCCGTTACCTGTGCCCCTGCGGCCTGGATGCCGAGTCGGAGTCATGCCTTAAGACCATGTGCCTGGATGCCTTCGATACGGTCGGCGCCGCCGGCTGGGGGCGGGTGGATTTTATGCTCGACGGCGGTGGGCAGCCGTACCTGCTGGAGGTGAACACCGTGCCCGGCATGACCGACCACAGTCTGGTACCCATGGCCGCCCAGGCCCATGGGCTGGATTTCGATGCCCTGGTTTGGCGCATCCTAGAGACCAGTCTTGGGGAGACCAGCCTTGAGTAGCCCCGAACAAAGGATAGCCAGGGAGCGCAGGGCCGAAGAGCCGGCCTTGGGTCGGCGGTTGATGCGCTGGGTGTGGGCGCTGGGGTTGTTGTCCCTGTTGGGAGGTGGCGGTTACCTGCTGATGCGTTGGGAGCCCCAACGGCTGCCGGTACGGGTGGTAACGGTGGATGGGGCGCTCAGGCACCTGTCGTCGCATTATCTGCGAGAGACGGTCAGCGCGCAGCTGAATGGTGGCATCCTGACGCAGGACCTGGTGGGGCTCAAAAGGGCGGTAGAGGCCATCCCCTGGGTACGGTCAGCAAGCTTGCGGCGTCGCTGGCCGGATCGCTTGGAGCTCACGGTGGTGGAGCGGGTAGCCGTGGCGCGTTGGGACGAAGACACCTTGGTAGATGCCGACGGCGTGATTTTCAGGCCCGAGGCCGGTGACATTCCGCGGGGGCTTCCCAGGCTTTCGGGAATGGACCAGGATGCCTTGCAGCTGGTGAAGCGCCTTGTGGACTGGGAGCCGCGGCTGCGTGCCCTTGGCCTCGAGATCGAAACCCTTGCCCGGGATGCCCGCGGGGCCTGGACCTTGCGCCTGAGTGCGGGATTCAGCCTGGCCTTGGGCAAGGAGCGGGTTCAGGAACGGATCTTAAGGTTCATCCGGGTCTACCCCCGGTTGGCCGCCACCGGGGTGCCGTCGCTGATGGATATGCGCTACAGCAATGGGTTGGCGGTCCGGTGGGTGGGAGGCGAAGGCGATGCTCCGGGGCCTGACGCCGTGGGAGCCGTGCGGTCAGCAAAACTAAAGTCCCGGACCTCGGGACCCTCCAGGAGTCGAACCGAATGTTGAGACGAGGCGAAAAGAATCTCCTGATCGGACTGGATATCGGTACGTCCAAGATCGCCGCCCTGGTGGGCGAAGTGAAGGACGACGAGGGGATCGAGATCATCGGAATCGGTACCCACCCATCCTGGGGGCTCAAGAAGGGTGTGGTGGTGGATATCGAGTCCACCGTGCAGTCCATCCAACGCGCGGTGGAAGAGGCGGAGCTCATGGCGGGTTGTGAGATCCACTCCCTCCATGCCGGCATCGCGGGCAGCCATATCCGCAGCCTCAACTCCCACGGCATTACCGCCATCAAGGAGCGGGAGGTGTCCCAGGCGGACGTGGACCGGGTTATCGATGCGGCCAGGGCGGTAGCGATTCCGGCCGATCAAAAGATTCTCCACATCCTCCCCCAAGAGTTTATCATCGACGAGCAGGAGGGCATCCGCGAGCCCATCGGTATGTGCGGAGTGCGGTTGGAGGCCCGGGTTCACATGGTCACGGGCGCGGTCAGCGCGGCTCAAAACATCGTCAAGTGCATTCGGCGCTGCGGGCTGGAGGTAGACGACTTGGTCTTGGAGCAGCTCAGCGCCAGCTATGCCGTCCTGGGCGAGGATGAGAAGGAGCTGGGCGTCGCCTTGGTGGACATCGGCGGTGGTACCACGGATCTGGCGGTATTCACCGACGGTGCCATCCGCCACACGGCCGTGATTCCCATCGCCGGCGACCAGGTGACCAACGACATCGCCGTCGCCCTGCGGACCCCCACTCAATACGCGGAACAGATTAAGATCCAATACGCATGTGCCTTGACCCAGCTCGCCAGAAACGGCGAGACCATCGAGGTCCCCAGCATCGGTGAGCGTCCGGCTCGGCGCCTTGCCCGTCAGACCCTGGCGGAGGTCGTAGAGCCACGCTACGAGGAGCTCTTGGGCCTGCTCCAAGCGGAGCTGCGCCGCAGCGGCTTCGAGGACCTGGTGGCGGGAGGCGTCGTCATGACCGGCGGCAGCGCCAAGATGGAAGGGCTCACCGAGCTGGCCGAGGAGGTCTTCCATATGCCGGTTCGGCTCGGTGTCTCCCAGCACGTAACCGGCCTCAAGGATGTGATCAGTGATCCCGTCTACGCGACCGGCGTCGGGTTACTGATGTATGCCCGGCAGCACCGGCTCATGCAGCGCTTGGAGCTGTCGGAGTCCGCCGGTCTGAAGGCGATCTGGGAACGGATGAAGAGCTGGTTTCAAGGCAATTTCTGAACGTCCGCCTGCCCTGGCTGGGGACCGGCGGGCGTGACTGGGCAGTACGCGGGCAGGGCCTCCATGAGATCCTGCAAGACGAGTCGATCCAATGCGGGTAACTATTGAGCAAAATCAGGAGAAAACCGATGTTTGAACTAGTGGATACCAACGGCCAGGATGCGGTCATCAAGGTGATCGGTGTCGGCGGCGGCGGCGGCAATGCCGTCAACCAGATGGTGGAGTCTTCCATCGAGGGGGTGGATTTCATCTGCGCCAACACGGATTCCCAGGCCCTGAAGAGCTCCAACGTCAAGACCATCCTCCAACTGGGGGCGGACATCACAAAGGGACTCGGCGCCGGCGCCGACCCCAAGGTGGGCAAGGAGGCCGCATTGGAGGACAAGGAACGCATTCATGATGCCCTGGAGGGTGCCGACATGGTCTTCATCACGGCCGGCATGGGCGGTGGAACCGGGACGGGTGCCGCTCCGGTCGTTGCCCAGGTGGCACGGGAGCTGGGCATCCTGACCGTAGCCGTGGTGACCAAGCCCTTTGCGTTCGAGGGCGCCAAGCGGATGAAGGTGGCGGTGGAGGGGATCTCCGAGCTGGCGAGCCACGTCGATTCACTCATCACCATCCCCAACGAGAAGCTGCTGGCCGTGCTCGGTAAGGAAATGAGTCTCTTGAACTCCTTCAAGGCGGCCAACGATGTGCTCCTGAACGCTACCCAGGGGATTGCCGAGCTCATCACCCGTCCTGGCCTCATCAATGTGGACTTTGCGGATGTCAAGACCGTCATGGCCGAAATGGGTCAGGCGATGATGGGGACGGGCATCGCCAGTGGCGAACAGCGGGCTCGGGAAGCGGCCGAAGCGGCCATCAACAGTCCTTTGCTGGAGGACATCGATCTGGCCGGTGCCAAGGGGATATTGGTCAACATCACCGCCGGCATGAGCTTGTCCATCGGTGAGTTCGACGAGGTGGGCAATACGGTGCGGGACTTTGCGGACGACGACGCCATCGTGGTGGTCGGCACCGTCATCGATCCCGACCTGAGCGAGGAGCTGCGCGTGACCGTGGTCGCTACCGGCCTTGGAGAGGGGCGCAGAGCGCAGCTTTCGAAGCCGGCCATGGGCGAGTCGCCGATCCATCTGGTGCCACGCGGGGGCACGGGGTCGGTTACCCCCGATTACCGGGACATGGAGCGCCCGGCGGTCTATCGCAAGGGCTACCAGGGTGTCGCTGCGGCCGCGGTCGCGCAAGCCCACCCGGATGCGGTCGAGGAGACGGATCTGGATTACCTGGATATTCCCGCGTTTCTGCGCCATCAGGCGGACTGAATCACTGAATCACTGAATCAGGGTAAACCAGAAAAGAGGATCACGAAGAAAATCAATAAATTTTCTTGTAAAGACGTTTCGTACCTGATTAAATAGAGGGAAAACCCTAATCGAGGAAACCCGGGGTTGTTCCCTCCGCCTCCGATGGACGGCTGAGATGGACAAACACGAGAACCAAGGAAGGACACCCCCGGGTTGGCGTTAAACGGCTGGGATGCCTCCTTGCGAAGCACCCCTGACGAACGCAGGGTGGCTTCCGCAGGGCAGAAGGCACGGGGAGTGCGATGGGAGGTATGGTAATGATCAGGCAGCGAACCCTGAAAAACGTGATCCGAGCTACCGGGGTGGGGTTACATACGGGCAACAAGGTTTGCCTGACATTGCGTCCGGCTGCGACGGATACCGGGATCGTGTTTCGCCGCGTCGATCTGCCGCAGCCGGTGGAGATCCGTGCCTGTCCCGAGAACGTGGGCGACACCAGGTTGTCGACTACCTTGGTCAAGGGGGACGTAGGTATCTCCACGGTGGAGCATCTGCTCTCCGCCTTCGCCGGTTTGGGGATAGACAATGCCTACGTCGACGTGAGTGCCCCTGAGGTGCCCATTATGGACGGCAGCGCGGGGCCCTTTGTGTTCCTGATCCAGTCGGCCGGTGTCGAGGAGCAAAATCGGCCGAAGCGTTTCATCCGTATCAAGCGGAGGGTGGCCGTGGAAGATGGGGACAAACGCGCCATCTTTGAACCCTACAATGGGTTCAGGGTGGATTTCTCCATCGATTTCGATCATCCGGTCTTCGTATCGCGGGTGCAGGAGGCCAGCGTGGACCTCTCCACGACCTCCTTCGTCAAAGAGGTCAGCCGCGCGCGGACATTTGGCTTCCTGCGCGATATCGAGGCATTGCGCCAGAGCGACCTCGCCCTTGGCGGCAGTATGGACAACGCCGTCGTGGTGGACGACTACCGGGTGCTCAACGAGGAGGGTCTGCGCTACGAGGACGAGTTCGTCAAGCACAAGATCCTCGACGCCATCGGTGACCTCTACCTGCTTGGCCATTCGTTGATCGGCGCCTTTTGCGGGCACAAATCCGGTCATGCCCTCAACAACTGCCTGCTGCGGGCGTTGATGGCCGACGCAACGGCATGGGAACAGGTTGTGTTCGAGGATTTCAAGTCCTCGCCGATTTCCTATCTGCAGCCGTTGGTTGTGTCGTCCTAGCGATTCCGTGTGCCGGTCTTCGCCAGCCGGCGCAGCGCGGCTGCAAGCCGGGCATCTTCGGTGCCTGCGGCCGCGTCCATCAAATGCTGTACCGTTGTTGCAGACAGCTTGTTGTTTGAGGCCTTCGAGGAGGATATGGAGGCACCAGGCCGAACGCGGATGCGGCAGGTGACGATGGGGCCATGACGCGGGGTGAGATGATGCTCGAGCTCCGGGGTAAAGAAGCGTAGGCGTGACGACCAGACCGGGGAATCCGTGAGCAACGTCAGTACGCCAGTATCGAGGGAGGCGTACAGACAGTGCTCATCCAGGGGCGGGGGCAGGACGGCTTGGATCTCACGCAACAGCTGGGTGTGGCCTTCGATCGCGGCGAAACAACCAGCGGTTTTCTCATTCTGTCGCAGGAAGCGGCAGGCGTGTTGGAAGCGTTTAGGCACGAACGGAAGTGCGGCTCGAATGGGGGTATTGCTGACAGGACGGCCAGAATTTGCTAAAATTACGAAATTATTCAGCTTGATGGAAGGTTTCATTATGAATCGAACTTACTTACGACACAGAAGCGGGTGGAAAGGCACCGCCGCGTGGGGGATCGTTCTCGGTGTTTTGGTTACCGCGGCGGCGGGGGTCGGTTTCTGGTACGGTCGAGCGAGTGTGCCACTGAGTCTGATATCTCCGCAGATGGTTCCTGTGTTCGAGGCAATGCTCAAGGAGGAGCGCAAGATGTTGGAAGCGGCCCGCTGGAAGTCCCAAGCTCAGCTTGATGTCTTGTCCGGTCGGATCGGCGATCTGCATGCCGAAATTCTCCGCCTGAATGCGTTGGGGGGGCGCCTGGTGGAGATGGCCGGGCTGGATGCCGAGGAGTTCGATTTCGAGAGTCCGCCCCCCTTGGGCGGTCCCGCCGATGCCCGAGTGAGCAATGAAATCGAGGTGTCAGAACTATTGAGAGAGGTAACCGACCTGTCCGGTTTTATCAACGACCGCAGGCACAAGCTGAAACAGCTTGAGCAGATGATCATGGAGAAGGGCCTCGGGAAACACGCTGTCCCCTCTGGATGGCCGGTTCGGTCCGGCTATATCACCTCCGGGTTCGGATATCGCATGCATCCGATCCTCAAAAAGTACCACCTCCACAGCGGCGTCGATTTCGCCGGCAAGCGGGGAACACCCATACTGGCCACTGCCGACGGGGTCGTCATCTTCAGCGGTTGGGAGTCCGGATATGGCCGTATAGTGAAAATCCGTCATGTGAATGGCCTGGTAACCTGCTACGCCCACAACCAGAAGAACCTGGTCGAGAAGGGCGACCTGGTCAAGAAGGGACAGACGATCGCCAGGCTCGGCTCCAGCGGGCGCTCCACCGGTCCCCACGTTCACTTCGAGGTCCGTAGGTACGGCAAGGCCATCAATCCCATGAACTACGTCGGCGCCAAGTCGTACCGGAAAGAGGACGGCTGAGCAGCCTGCCCGCGCAGACCTCGCATTGCGTGTAGGTTGGGTTAGGCGCGCAGGGAAACGCTGCGGAGGGCACAGCGTCGAACGCGCCGTAACCCAACACGACACCTTCCCAGGCAACACCAAATAACGCCGAACAGCGCCAGGATCGAACGAGACCAATCCTGAATTATTTGGCACTGTTTGGGGGACCGGACGTGTTGCGTTCGACGCACCAAGGCTTGCTGATCGTCTGCCAGGTCATTGCCGGCGTCTTAACGCAACCTACACCCACATGACCCCCCGCGCAGCCTGTCCGCGCGGACCTCGTATTACGTGTAAGTTGGGTTAGCCGCGCTGGAAAATGCTTCGGGGGGCACGGTGTCGAACGCGGCGTAACGCAACACGACGCTAAGATCCGTTTTAACCAGACAGCTCTAAGATCCCTCCTCGCCGCGCCAATTCCTCACAATCGCCCACGTTCGGATCTAATGTCAACGGCTCCTAAGACCGATGCAATATCTCAGTACCCGCGGTGGGGTTGAGCCTGTCGGTTTCTCCGCAGCCGTGATGATGGGCCTCGGCACCGACGGCGGGTTGCTTCTGCCCGCGACGGTGCCCCAGGTCGGTCCCGCTGAACTCCGCGACTGGTCCGACTTAGGCTTACGGGACCTGGCGGTGGAGCTCATGCTTCCCTTCGTTGGCGACGCCATCCCGCGCGCCGATCTGGTCGCGCTGATTGACCGCTCCTATGCGACCTTCTCCCACCAGGAAATAACGCCGCTGGTGCAGGTCGGCGGGCAACGCGTCCTGGAGCTTTTCCACGGTCCCACGGCGGCCTTCAAGGACGTGGCGCTGCAATTTCTCGGGAATGTCTTCGCGTACCTGCTCGCACGCGACGGTGGGCGGCTGAACATCCTGGGGGCGACTTCGGGGGATACAGGTTCGGCGGCCATCGCCGGGGTACGTGGCAAGGACCGGATCCGGATCTTCATTCTGCATCCCGCGGGCCGGGTCTCGCCGATCCAAGAACGGCAGATGACCACGGTGTTGGATGCAAACGTCCACAACATCGCCATCCGCGGTACCTTCGATGACGGCCAACGCATCGTCAAAGGCCTGTTCAACGATCTACACTTCAAGCAGCAATACCACCTGGGCGCGATCAACTCCATCAACTGGGCCCGCATCCTGGCCCAGATCGTCTACTACTTCTACGCCTGGGGTAGGATGAGTCGAGGCGATCCCGGATTCCGGATCAGCTTTGCGGTCCCCACCGGAAACTTCGGCGACATCTTCGCCGGCTACCTGGCCAAGCGCATGGGGTTGCCGGTAGACCGGCTGCTCATCGCCACCAACCGTAATGACATCCTGACCCGGTTCGTTACCGGCGGTCCCTACGCGGCGGGCGAGGTCCATCCGACCTTGAGCCCGGCCATGGACATCCAGATCGCCTCCAATTTCGAGCGCTACCTGTATTTTCTCGTGGGTGAAGACCCGGCGGCAGTACGAACCCTGCTTTCAGCGTTGGACCGTACCGGGTACATGCAGGTAACGGCGGAGCAGCGGGTGACCCTGGCCAGTGATTTCGATGCCGTGGCCGTCGGCGACACCCAAATCCTAGACCAAATCCGGGAGACCTACGAGCACGACGGTTACATCCTGGATCCCCACACCGCCGTTGGCGTACAGGCCGCCCGGCACCGTGCCGATATGGTCTGCCTGGCCACGGCGCACCCGGCCAAGTTCAACGACGCGGTGTACCAGGCCATCGGTATCCAGGCGCCCCCACCACCCTGTCTGCGCGAACTGCTGGAGAAAGAGACCCGCTGCGTCTTGCTGGATGCCACGGAGGAGGCGGTACGGGGACATATCCGCAGCACCCTGGCAGCGATCGGCGACCGGCCGTGAACCAGCCTGAGATCCTCGATACCACCCTGCGGGACGGCGAGCAGACCCACGGGGTCTCTTTCTCCCCGGAGGAGAAGACCAACATCGGCAAGGCGCTGCTGGAGCTGGTGCGGGTGGACCGCATCGAGGTGGCCTCCGCCCGGGTGTCCAAGGGTGAGATCGAGGCCGTGTCCGACATCATCGACTGGGCGCAAGGCGCAGGGCTGGCCGACCGGGTCGAGGTACTCGGATTCGTCGACCACGGAAAGAGCGTGGACTGGATCCTTAAGTCCGGTGGGCGTGTAATCAACCTACTGGCCAAAGGCAGCGAGAAACACTGCCGGCACCAGCTCGGCAAGACGCTGGGCGAGCATCTCAACGACCTGTGCGCGAACATCGAGCTCGCCCGCGAAAAGGGATTGGCCGTCAACCTCTACCTGGAAGACTGGTCGAACGGCTACCGGGACAGCCGGGGGTTCGTCTACCGGCTGGTGGACGGGCTTGCCGACACGGGCGTCGGTCATTTCATGCTCCCGGACACCCTGGGCGTGATGACCCCGGAGCAGGTTACCGCCGCCATGACGGACATGATCCGGCGCTTTCCCCACCTCAAATTCGACTTCCATCCCCACAACGACTATGGACTGGCCACGGCCAACGTGATCGCGGCCGTCCAGGCGGGCGCGGCGGCGGTCCACTGCACCATCAATTGCCTGGGGGAGCGGGCCGGGAACGCCTCCCTGGCAGAGGTGGCGGTCAACTTGCGTGACCAACTCGGATTGAACCTAAGGATCGACGAGTCCCACCTGGTCCAGGTCGGCGAGCTGGTCGAGCATTTCTCGGGCAAGCGTACCGCCCACAATGCCCCTATCGTAGGCGAGGACGTCTTCACCCAGACCGCCGGCATTCACGCCGACGGCGACCATAAGGCCAGCCTCTACCATACTCGGCTGAGCCCGGAGCGTTTCGCCCGCAGCCGTCGCTACGCCCTGGGTAAACTCGCGGGCAAGGCCTCTCTGCTCAAGAACCTAGAGCGCCTCGACATCAGCCTCTCGGAGGAGAACCAACACAAGGTACTCCAGCGGGTTATAGAACTCGGAGATTCCAAGAAGGCTATCACCAGCGACGACCTGCCCTTTATCATCACCGAGGTCCTCGAGGGCAAGGACTACACCCATGTCGAGCTGCTCTCCTGCACCGTCACCAGCAGCCTGGACCTGCAATCTACCGCCAGCATTCGTGTCCGGCTGCAAGACGAGGTCTTGACCGCCGCTGGCAGCGGCAACGGCGGCTTCGACGCCTTCACCGGGGCGCTTGCCAAGATCCTGAAGAAAAAGGGGCTTGCCCTGCCCAGGTTGGTAGACTTTGAGGTCCGGATCCCTAAGGGCGGACACTCCGACGCCCTGACCGAGTGCATCATCACCTGGGCCTGCGAGACCGGTGAGGTCCGCACCCGCGGCGTGCACTACAATCAAGTGTTCGCGGCCATCAATGCCACCCTGCGGGTACTGAATCTGCAGATCCAAGGCTCCCTCCAGCAGTCGCGCTCCATCGATTCTACCGCCTGAGGCGGTTCGGGTTTGGGTTTTGCCGTAATGCTGAGAAGGGGCCAGTGGCGTTTGAGTCGTTACATGACATCTGAATTCAGTACAATTAGCGACCAGAAATGAAAAACGAGCAGATGGCTTCCTCAACCGCTTGATCGACAAAGCCCCGTTCAAAATCACCACACTCCTCACCGACAACGGCAAGGCATTTACCGATCGCTTCGGCGCCTCCGGCGAGTGCCAGCCAGCCGGCGTCCATCCCTGCGATCGGGTCTGCGCCGCCAACCGCATCGCGCATCGTCTGATCACGCCCGGAACCCCCCAGACCAACGGTATGACCGAACGCTTCAACGGCCGCATCGCCGAGGTGCTGCGCACCCACCGCTTCGACTCCGCCGCCTCCCTCCAGGCAACCCTCAAACGCTTCGTCTACCTGTATAATCACCGCATCCCACAGCAGAACTTGCACCCCAAAACGCCCCTCCGGACACGCCAACAATGGTACGCACACCAGCCCCAGCTGTGCAAAAAATATCCTCGTAATCATCCGGGACCTGACACCTAATGATAATTGCTGTCCACGTAGATTCATAGCGTCGGTTTTTTTTGAGAGACATAACGCCCCGCATCAGCGGCCAACAAAGCGTGTAGCGTTTTGTTGGTCCGACTGCATGCGCTTGTTAGGCGGCATGTAGTTTCTTGACTTTGATGCCTTTGCTTTCTTTCTTTGCATGCCAAAGATCATATTGGATTTGCTGATTTAACCAGCTTTCAGGAGAAGTGTTAAAAGCCTTAGACAGGCGCAAAGCCATCTCCGGGTCAATTCCGGAACGGCCATTGAGAATAGAGGACAAGGTGTTGCGACTGACACCTAAAGCTTCCGCGGCATCGGTTACGCTCAAACCCAAAGGTTCAAGACAAAGATCCCTGATAATCTCTCCTGGGTGGGGTGGGTTATGCATATTCATAATCAGTGATAGTCCTCGTAATCGACATCTATCGTATCAGGGCCATCAAACCTAAAGGTGACACGCCAGTTACCGCTAACTCGAACTGACCAGCGGCCACGATACTTACCACGGAGCTGGTGTAAATAAAGACCCGGTAAATCCATGTCCTGTGGCGATGTCGATGCATTTAGTCGGCCAAGAATGAGCCGTAAGCGTTTGCTATGGGCTGATTGGATGCCGGAGGCGGTTCCCTTCGTAAAATATTTCTCCAGTCCCTTGTGTTTGAAACTCCGGATCATGGCGTGAAGTGTAACGCATTAGGTTACGGGTTACAGGTTATAAATTGGATATTCGAATCTGATCACTATCATGCATCATTTTTCTATGTTGGTCAGATACCAATTGCCATTAAGTTGGCTGTTGGCCGCTTGTCAGAGAAAAGTACGAATCGCGCGAATCAATTAGCGAAGATTCGCGTGATTCATAGTTTTCCCTCCTTTTGACCGACCGGTAACGCTTAACTTAATGGCATTGGGTCGCTTGCAGCCGAATGTTAGACGAATGAATCTGAAAAACGACCCATCAATTGAGCTTGGCCTCTCTTTCCTCGCTTTCCTCGAAACAAAATGGGTGTCCTTTTAATTCTTTTTTAATTCTCTTCGTGGCCGAGTTGGCCCCTGTGATTGGGTGTCTCGTCACCCGCCGTCAGGTGGTGATCGCCACCCAACACGGCGTAGCCCGGTAGGTTGGGGTGAGCTTGCGAACCCCAACAGATCGTTGTATTGAGCCAAAGATGTTGGGGTTCGTTCCTCACCCCAACCTACGCGGGCTTTCAGTTGTGACTAAGCCAGCAGAATGTGATGAGCTTGAACCGCCGCCAGAGTTAGGCGGGTCCGGGTTTAGCCACTTGTTATGCCTAAATGCTTGATGCTTGCTCATAGCTTGCTATTTTCTCCCTACATAATTTTTCAGTTACAGCCTGTAACTCTTGTACTCGCTCCGCAAGCCAGTTAAGCTCTTCTTTTGTGATTGTGTAACTTGGTTTATATCGGGCATCCACATAGGCTTTCCGAAGCAACTTAAACCTTTCTTTTTCGACATCGGTAGCGCGTGGAAATATAGACAAGAACCTTGGCTCTATGCTTGATACTCTTTGACC